>CALFEA010000050.1 GCA_937950385.1 uncultured Altererythrobacter sp.
AGCCATCAATGCCAGCGGTGTGGGCGATGCCGATGTGTTCGCGCTGGCGAGTAAAGGCGGACAAATTGGGGTGCAGGCGTTTTTCATTCGTGGGGGGCAGAATTGGGGACACCGCGCTTTCTTCCCGACCCATACAAAGGATGTCGAAGAAGATCAGGTACTCGCCAATGTCATACTGCAATTTTACGAGGAGGTTCCGCCTCCGCCGACGATATTGGTAGACCGGAAATTGCCTGAAAGCGCGCTTATCGAAGCGGCGCTAACCGAGCTGGTCAAGCGCGGTGATAATGGCAAAAAAGTCGTGCTTTCGATCCCCCAGCGCGGCGACCGCCGCAAGTTAATGGAACAGGCCAGCCGCAATGCGGCAGAGGCATTGGAGCGGCGTTTGGCGGAAAGCGGCACAAAGGCGAAAACCCTGCGCGAAATGGCTGAGTTTCTTGAGCTGGATGATGTTCCGCAGCGGATCGAGATATACGACAATAGCCATATCTCCGGCGCCAAAGCGGTGGGCGGTATGGTGGTTGCGGGACCAGAAGGCTTCATCAAAAACCAATATCGCAAATTCAACATCAAATCGGCCCAAACCGACGATGATTACGGGATGATGCGCGAGGTTATGGAGCGGCGTTTTGCGCGCGCGATGAAGGATGATCCAGACCGCGAAACCTCCGGCGAAAAATCCGTCTGGCCCGATCTTGTGCTGCTGGATGGCGGCAAAGGGCAGATGAGCACGGTGCGTGATCAATTGGCTGAAATGGGCATTGAGGATGTGGCGCTGATTGCCATTGCAAAGGGGCCGCATCACGGGCGGGAAGGCCGAGAAGTGTTCCACTTTCCTGACGGGCGTGAGAAAACTCTGCCGACCAATTCACCAGTGTTGTTTCACCTGCAAAATCTGCGCGATGAAGTGCACCGTTATGTCATTGGCGCGCACCGCGCAAAACGCAGCAAAGCGATCACGGCCTCACCTTTGGATCAAATCCCTGGCATTGGCCCTTCGAGAAAGCGCGCTTTGCTGCTGCATTTCGGGACCGCTGGCAAAGTCCGCGCCGCTGGTTTGGAGGACTTGCAAAAGGCCCCCGGCGTTAGCGAAACAGTCGCGCAGACGATCTGGGATTTCTATCATGCGAGCTCCTGACGGGCCGCTTGATTCATCTGTTTCATCGGGCTTTGCATATATTGCTCGCTATTTTTGCAACTCATCCCTATATGGGGTCAGCTGACGTCGACAATTGCGACGGACTTCGAAATTTGCATACCGCCGCTTGCCTTAGCGTTTACCGTTTTGGCCCCGGCGTAAAACAGACGACGACTTCCTTTCCCAAGACGATTTGTAGCAAGTCTGAGGCGCACACTGCGCTTTAGTAACAACACTGTTCTTTTGAAAGGAACACCACATGTCAAAGACTGGCACAGTAAAATTCTTCAACACCGATAAGGGCTATGGTTTCATCCAGCCTGACGACGGTTCTAACGATAGCTTCGTGCACATCAGCGCTGTTCAAGCCGCTGGCATGCAGTCGCTCGATAAGGACCAGCGCGTCAATTACGAGATCGAAGAAGGCCGTAATGGCAAAGAAAGCGCCGTAAACCTGAGCGCTGCTGATTAATTTCAGATTGAATACGGCGCTGAGGGATTTGTCTTCAGCGCCGTATTTTTCCATCCACACTCACCTGAGGAAGGAGGGCAAATGGCCCAGACTTACGAATTTTATGCTGAGCGCGCTGATGCCGCTGCGGCTGCTGCAAAAGCAGCAACTTTGGAAAATGTCCGTGAGCGCGAGCTCCGTTCAGAATCAACATGGCGTGCGCTCGCTGAAAAAGCGCAAAAAGCACACACAGACCGTGTTCGTGCCGATGAAGAGCGCGCTGCTAAACGCGAAGCTGAAGCTCTGGCTGAAGGCTAGGCGCTGAGCTTGCCCATTTCAGATCGGTGAAATTCCGCATCTGAAGCAAGCTGTGAATGCTCCACCCATGTGGCATGCACTCCGCTGGAAATTTTGTGAGGCAGGGCGAGCCGGCAAATCGGCCCCTTGCTCACATCACCTGCATCCAAAATCGCGCATTCTGATGTGCCTTTATTCTCATCAATCAAAAATGTGATGAGATAGCCGTCGTCTTCGGACGATGCGCCTTTCCTTGGGATCATCGGGCTTTCGCTCGCATAGACGCCCTCTGGTAATTCATAGACCTGCTCATCGCCCGTTTGGGTGTCGTGGCGGCAATAGCCATTGAACAAGAACCAACCGGGGCGCGTGGTGGTCGACCAAATATAGCGGCTTTTATCCATCAAATGGGCCGGATTGATCATGCCAAATTCGACGATTCTATCGCCGAGGCGTTCCTCCACTGTTTCGCCAGTCTTTAGGTTAAACCGCCAACGGTGCAGGCGCGATTGGAAAGAATGCTCATCAACATAAGCCATCATATGGCTGTATTGTCCCGCTTCTTCGATGGGGTCAGGCATGGGCTTGTCTTGGTAATAGCCCTCTAGGATGACCTCATCGCCTTCCTCCCAAGCATTGGTCCAATGCAAAACATAAGTGGGCGAGGCTTCGAACCAGCGAATATCCTCTGGCTGGCCATGGCGCGGGATCAGCGCGAAACGCGTCGGCACACCTTCGTGAATGCGCGCTGCGTGAATATCGCGCTTCAGCAAATCGGCATCCCAATAGAGCGGCATATCATTGAGGATCGAGTAATTGCGCGTGATTGCCATATCATGCGGCAGGCGCGGGCCAGAAAGCGGGATTGGCACGTAATGCACCAGAGCGCCGGACCGGTCGACTACGCCGTAATGCATATAGGGCGCATGTTTGGAATAGTTGAAGAACATCAGCTCGCCGGTGCCTTCATCCACCTTGGGATGGGCAGAGACACCGTCCAATGGCCCCCAGCTCGCTTTGCCCTTGTTTTCCAAAGTGACAGGATCAATCTGCCACGCCTCACCGCATTGATAGAGCGTGGCGAGTGCGGTTCCGGCATGGACGATAATGTCTGTGCTACCTGTGTCTTTCAGCCCCTCGTGCGCGCCATATCCGGGACGTTTGGATGTGCCGACAGGGTCCATCAATCCGCCCCACAGCGCCCCGCCTGCGATTTGCTCGGCATCAAAGCAATGCGTGCGTACATAGCGATTGCGGTAGCTTGCTTTGCCGCCGGAAATATTGACCTGATGCACCATCGCATCGCCATCAAAGGGATGATGCCTGCCCAGCGGTTGGTGAACCGGATTTTCCGTATTGCGCAGATAAATGCCGTCAATATCGGCTGGAATTTTGCCTTCGATTACTTCCAGCTCATCCACCGTCACCTCTTCGTGAACAGGTGTCCAAGGCCCGCTCAAATAGGGATGATTTGACGGCTCCAGCGTGTGAACCAATGGTTTCTCGCGGGTGATTGTCGGCATGATCTGGGTCCTTAATTAAGCGCCCAGACTAGAGTATTCACCGTTTAGAGCAAGCGGCTTCACCCAAGGATTATATGCGGCAAAAAGCGTGCTGTGTCGCGGGTAATTGGGCTGGCGTCCTCACGGATCGACATGCCCGCTGGATCATCGCCGACCACCCAGCTGCCGATGACGGCATGATTGTCGCCATGCCGAGCAATCGGTGCATAGGCTTGAACAATCGCCCCTTCTTCGCCGTAGCCTTGGGCAGGGCCGGTGTGATGCTGCGCTCCGTCGAAGAGTGCAATATCTGCGCCCTCACGGCTGTAAAATGGCTTGGTCACATGCGGTCCGCTGGTCAGTTCGCGCGCTTCATCGCTTCCAGCAAAATAACAAGGGAGCAGATTGCGATGGCCTGTGTGGCGTTTCCACAGCAACGGCAACATAGCCTTGTTTGATAGAATGGCTTTCCACGCAGGCTCAAGGAACATCGTGCCAGAACGCGCAACTTGCGATGCAAACTCCTCGCGCATCATATCCTCCCACGGATAGAGTTTGAACAAAGCGCCAATGTGATAGCCGTCGGGATCAACAAATTGACCGTCTGCATTGGCCGCAATTTTTGCCACATCGACAAAGCGTGTCTCAAGGCCCGCTTGGCCTGCAATATCCTCCAGATAAGCGACGGTTGCACGGTCTTCGATATGCTCTTCGACTGCGGAGAAATGGAGCAGGCTACCCTTGCTAAGGATCTGGGCAAAACGCTCCATCAATGCCTCGTGCAGGCGGTTGAATTGGTCAGTTTCCGGCGGCAATTCGCCGCTTTCGATCATATCTTCCAGCCAGTTCCACTGAAAGAATGCAGTCTCATAAATGCTGGTGGGTGTGTCGGCGTTAAAGTCCAGCATTTTGGCTGGACCTGATCCGTCATAGGCAAAGTCGAAACGCCCATAAAGAGAGGCATCCCCGCTGCGCCAACTGTTTGCGATAACGTCCCACATGGGCTGCGGGATAGCGAGTTGCTCCATCACTTGTTGATCGGCGCAAGCGTCATCCACCAATTGCAAACACATGGCGTAAAGCTCGGTTGTGGGGTCCTCAATCTCGTTTTCAATTTCGCTCAAAGTAAACTGCCAGCAGGCGCGTTCGTCCCAATATCTTTCGCCGTCGACATGATGGAACAAGAAGCCGTTCGCCTCTGCAATAGCCTGCCAATTGGCGCGTTCCTGAAGTGATTTGCGTAGCATCAAAACATGCCTCTACCGTACGGATTAGCCCTGTGCACTTTGTGCTAACCTTTTTGCACTAAGCCAATATGCACATTGATTTGGGCAGGGGATATGTAATGCAAAATGGCGGCTTTAAACGGATGAGCAAACGCTCTTCACGCGTGCGTTTGACGACAATGGCGGCGCTGAGCAGCGGTGCAATGTTGTCGGCTTGCGGCAGCGATGCTGCGCCAGATGCAAACAATATTGCCGCGGTAGAAGAAGGCAAGAACGAGGTTCAAGTCTTTGAAAATGTGTTTGCCTGCGCGAAAGCCACTGGCAAAACGACTGAAGAATGCGAAGACATGCGCGCAGAAGCGTCCGAGCGGGCTGCGAAAGATGCACCGCGTTTCGCCGCTTTACAGGATTGCGAAGCGGAATATGGCGCAGGCCAATGCGTCCAAGCCGAAGATCAAGAAGCCGGATCACAGCGTCGCCATTTCTCGCCCTTTATCGTCGCATGGTTTTCCAGCAAACGTCACGGCAATGCGCCTTTGTACAAAAGCGCTGGCGGCGGCTTTCAAACCGCCAATGGTTCGCGCCTGGGATATGGCGGTGCACCGGGCAAATATATCGCTTCAAACCGTGCTGTCGAACGCGCCAAAAGCGTGCCTAAGACAAAGCCTGCATCCAAAATGGCGAAAGCAGGCGGCTTTGGTTCGCGCAATTCATCTTGGGCGCTTGCCGACCGCAATGGCGGCGACAATGACAAGAGTAGAGCAAGCCGCAGCAAAGGCGGCTAGAGGCGGTTTCAACCCCTAGCTATTAGCTTAAAATGGCCGCGCGCAATTCTCCCTTTGTGCGGCGCTGAAACACTGCGCGCATTTGGCCGCGCACATGTCTGCGCCTAGGGCTCAGCCCGTAACACGACCATTGCATATTGGCGGCCATTCTCGGCCATTGAGCCGGTGCGATCAGCTGTGATGCATTTTGATGCAGATCAAAGACATGCACTACAAAATTGCAGCATTATGACCGGACACAATAAAGGAGAACGGTCATGAAATCTCTTCTGCTTCACATCAATCCCGACAGCGGCATGGAGGCCCGGTTGCAAGTTGCCTTGGATCTGGCGCGGGCGCATGATGCGCACATAACTTGCTTGCAGGCAGTCACCTTGGAGGTATTTGCGCCAGGTGATTTTTATGGCTCAGTCATGGCACCGGCGGTTGAAGCAATCAAAAAGAGCGCTGACAATCATAGAGAAAAATTGGAGGCGCGGCTCAAGACCGAGGATGTGTCGTGGGAATGGTTGTTCATCAATGGCCGCGCTGAAATGCGGCTGATGGAATATTCATCTTTAGCGGACTTAGTCATCATTGGTGCGCACGATATTGGCAATGATGCAAGCAAGGGGCCGTCTGATTTGGCTGCGCATTTGGCATTGAACGGTGCGGCGCCCGTGCTGGTTGTGCCAGAAACGGTCAAGAGCTTCGATGCGCAAGCGCCAGCGCTGGTTGCATGGAATGGTTCATCACAATCCTGTGCGGCTTTGCGAGCATCTGTCCCGATGCTTAGAAAGGCGAGCGAGACATTTTTGGCGTGCGTGACAGAGGAAAAATCGCGCGACCGATTTGATCTGCCGCCATTAGAAGGCGCACGCTATCTTGCCAGATATGACATTGATGCAACCGTGTTGGAGCTAACCGCTAAAAAACGCAGCATCGCCGATACATTGGAGGCTGCCGCAGAAATGCGTGAATGCGGGTTTGTGGTTATGGGCGCTTACGGTCACTCGCGGCTCGCAGAATTTCTGATGGGCGGAGTGACTAGGAAATTGCTTTCCGAGCCAAAATTGCCAGTCCTTATTACGCATTAGAGCCAAGCATCACGCTTTGCCGCGATTGCGCTACTTGCCCTTGCGCCGCCGCATCATGCCTTCCTGCGCGACGCTGGCGATCAGCTCGCCAGATTGGTTGAATATCCGTCCTCGATTAAACCCGCGGCCATTGCCCGACCACGGGGCATCGGTGGCATAGAGCAGCCATTCATCGGCGCGTGCAGGCCGGTGGAACCAGATTGCATGGTCTAGGCTGGCCCCGACCAGTTCATCACGCATCCAGCTTAAACCGTGGGGCAGGGCGCTTGTACCCAGCAGCGTATAATCGCTGGCATAAGCGATCACGGCGCGGTGCAAGCCGGGCTCATCGTCAATGCTGGGCAAAGTTGCCGCAGCCCGAAACCAGCTATGCGCATGGGGTGGGCGCGGTGCATTGTTCATCCAATGAAGCTTGTCAGAAGTGCGCATTTCAATCGGACGCGGACGCAGCATCAAATCACGCACTGGCCCCTCGATACCAGCTTTATCGGCAAATTCGCGCCTTTGCTCCATATCAGGGCGTAGGCCTTCTGGGCCAGGTACTTCTGGCATAACGGCATCATCATGGCTCATGCCGTCTTCAGGACGCTGGAAACTGGCGGTTAGGTTGAGGATGGGCTTATCCTCTCCATCATCACCCAATTGGCTGGCAACAACGCGGCGATTGGCGAAGCTGCGCCCTTCGAAATCGGTCTCGACACGGTATTGGGTTGTTGGCCCCTCCTTGCCGCCGCGAAGGAAATAGGCGTGCATTGAATGCGCTTGCTTGCCGTCTGTGACAGTCACCTGCGCCGCTTGCAAAGCCTGCGCGATGACTTGCCCGCCAAACATGCGGCCAAAGCCGTTTTTCTGCGCTTTGCCGGTGAAATGCGTTTCACTGCCAGCATCGGGCTGCACATTCAGCAGATCAACAAGATCAGCGACGAGTTTTTCAGGAGAAGGTGTGTCGGTCATACGCGGACGCTTTGCCGCGCTGCTTGGCCAAGGTCAACGCAAGGGTTAGCCAGCAAGGCCCAGTTTGCGCAGCGCGCGAAAGGCGCTCGACTTTGCTGCATTGCGGCCAGGCCAGCGATTGGGCGCTTTGGGTGATAGGCCCAAACTGCGCAATTTGCGGTTGAATGCACGGGCGTCAGCCTCGGCAAAGCTCCAGTCAGAGCGCCAAGTGATCGACAAGGAAATGGAACTTTCCGGGCCATTCTTCACGAAATGCGGCGCCATAACGGGCACAAACAGCGCCTCGCCTGCGGTCAGCGCAAATTCGCGGCCATGCTCAAGAAAGCGCTCGTCCCAGGTCAGCTCGCGTGCGCCGCCGGTATGATAGTTTTCATGCACTTCATCAGGGGCAAAACGCGCATCGCCTGCGGGAAATTGCGTCATCACTTTGGAACCCTGCAATTGCAGCAGAATATTGTGCTCAGGATCGAAATGATAAGGCGTGACGGCATTCGGACTTGATATGAAGATGAAGCCCTGCGGACGCAGAATTTCGCCGGTCTTGGCCTCAATTTCGGTCTGCAATTCGCCGAGCAGTTCGTGCAAAAGGCCAGCGTAAACAGGGGTCTGCTCGATATTCTTCAGCACCGCCCAGCTGTTCGCCTTGTGGATCGCACGGATCGTGTCACCAATCGAGCGATCTGGCGCATCAGGCTTTCCATCGACACCAATCGGCAGATCGCCGCGATTGTACTCGACGCTGGCCGCTGGCAATTGCTCCGCCAGACTGGCCAATGCTGGCAAATCGAGCATGGGATTGTCGGCCAAATTATGCGTCAGCTTGTGCGGCTGCTCTGGATATTGCCATGCGAATTTCTGACGCGC
>CALFEA010000051.1 GCA_937950385.1 uncultured Altererythrobacter sp.
GGCCAAATATCGCCGCGCCCCTCGGCAAACAGAAGGTAAATCTCCGCTGACCAGCGCCCGATGCCTTTGATCGTCGTCAGGCTTTCAATCGCCTCTTCATCATCAGACGGCATGTTCTCAAAATCAATCGCGCCAGCCTCCACCAGCTCGCATAAGCTGCGCGCATAGCCTTGTTTTTGCCGCGACAATCCGCAGGCACGCAAACTATCAAAATCGCGTGTTAGAAGGTCGGAAGGAGCAAATCCTGCACCGAGTTCATCTTCCAACTTGTTCCACAAGCTCGCCGCTGCTGCGACCGACACTTGCTGGCCGACAATCGTGCGCAGCAGCGTCATATAGCCCCGATCCCTGATGCGTGGTTCGGGATATCCGACCAGCTTTACCGCCTCGGCAATTCGCGGTTCTTTGGCCCCCAGCGCGTCTAAGTTGCTTTTGATAGTGTTAGCGCAAAGGCCCACAGCGTAATCCCTCTCTTGCAAAAACGCGCTGCAAACCCTAGCTGCGCGGTCAACTATTTTAAGCTGAGGATTTCATTCAATGCCAAAACTGATTGTCGTCAACCGTGAAGGTGAAGAATCTGCAATCGAAGTCGAAAGCGGCCTCACCGTTATGGAAGCCGTGCGTGACAATGGCTTTGATGAGCTGCTGGCGCTGTGCGGCGGGTGCTGTTCATGCGCGACTTGCCACATTTATGTCGACCCCGCCTTCGCAGACAAATTGCCAAAGCTCAGCGAAGATGAAGATGATCTGCTGGAAAGCTCTGATCACCGCAATGAAACATCGCGCCTTTCGTGCCAGATCCCTTTTGAAGATGCGTTGGACGGTCTTAAGATCACTATCGCTGCGGAAGATTAATCTTCGTTGCGGGATGGGTCTACAAAGCCTAAATCTAGCCCCATGAATATTACTCAGCCCTTTGGCTCAACGCTCGATCTGATTGGCAATACGCCGCTTGTCCTATTGAAAGGGCCAAGCGAGGCGGCTGGCTGCGAGATATGGGGCAAGTGCGAATTTGCCAATCCTGGTGCGTCTGTAAAAGACCGCGCTGCGCTATATATGATCCGCGATGCTGAAGCGCGCGGCGAGCTAAAGCCCGGCGGCACAGTGATCGAAGGCACGGCGGGCAATACCGGTATTGGTATTGCACTGGTCGCCAATGCGCTGGGCTATAAAACCGTGATTGTCATGCCCGACAATCAATCCTCAGAAAAAATGGCGACCTTGCGGGCGCTGGGCGCGCGGCTCGTGCTTGTCCCGCCCACCAAATACGCAGACCCAGCCCATTTTCAGCACACCTCGCGCCGTATGGCTGAGGAAACAGAGGGCGCGATTTGGGCCGGGCAGTTTGACAATGTCGCCAATCGCCGCGCCCATATTGAAACGACTGCGCCTGAATTGTGGGAGCAGTTGGAGGGCCGCATTGATGGCTTTACCTGCGCAGCCGGCACGGGCGGTACAATTGCCGGAGTGGGCCTTGGCCTCAAAGAACGCGATGAGAATATCCGCATTGCCCTGACCGATCCACATGGTGCAGCGCTCTATAGCTATTACGCTGAGGGCGAGCTGAAATCCGAAGGGTCCTCTGTTGCCGAGGGCATTGGGCAAGGGCGCATTACCGCCAATTTGGAAGGCGCGCCAATCGACACGCAATTCCGTATTTCGGATGAGGAAGGCATAGCTTGGGTTGAGAAATTGCTGCGCGACGAGGGGCTATGTCTAGGCCTATCTTCTGGCATCAACGTCGCAGGCGCGATTGCATTGGGCCAGCAATTGATCGGCGAGGGACGCGAAAATCCGCGCATCGCAACGATCCTATGCGACACTGGTTTCCGCTATCTCTCCACGCTCTACAATGCCGAATGGCTACGCGAAAAAGGCTTGCCGGTATTCGATTGGTTGGAGAATGATGCGGATGGAGCTGCAAATTCTGACGTTGATTGATTGCGGTAATACCTTAACCTAAAGCACATCATGGATCGCAAATCACTTTTTCCTCTTATTGGCCACCGCAAGGTCGCTGATGCTGCTGGCGAAACGTCAGAGGGCATGGGCGAGGCCGCCGCTGCGCCAATGAGCAAAGCGCGCGGGCAGGCGGTTCAGCGTTTGCAAGTCGGCTTACTCGGCATTTTGGCTATGGTTTTGGTGATCGGACTGGCGGCCACTCTAACGCAGCGTGCTCAGACCGCAGAGGATGCAGCCGTTCCAGAGGCTGCGCCCACAACAGAGCCGGTTGAAGCTGATGCGCAGAGCGACCCTCTTGCCGATGCGGGCGTTGTTCCAGAATTGCCAGATGAGCCCGAGGAAGAGGCGGTGCAAGAACCTGCGGTGGCTCCAGAGCAGGGCGAGGGCGCCAATATTGAAACTGAGGTTGAGGATATTGAAGCGCAATAGGCTGGCGGTTGCCGCAATATTGCTAGCGCTGCTGTGCCTAGCAGCGTTTGCCATGTTCGCTGCGCGCTATTGGACAGCCAGCGCGCCAGCTGAGCAAGCACAATTGAACCAGGCGGATAAGCGCTCCTTGGGCCTTATGACCAGCCTGCCGATTTATTGGAATGAAGGCGATGCGTTCGCCGATCTGGGTGCAGCGGACACAGCGCTGCCTTGGGTGCGGCAGGTATTGGAGCAAAAATATCAAATCATGCCGCTCGATCTGCTTGATGCAGGCGAAGACGCCGGGCCACTGGATGAATTGGATGCGCTCGCGATCATACAGCCGCGCGGGCTTAGTCCG
>CALFEA010000052.1 GCA_937950385.1 uncultured Altererythrobacter sp.
CGCTGGCGGGCATGCGGTGTTTGAAATGGCGAGCGATCTCAACCGCGATTGGAATGAATTTGAATGGATGGGCAGGCTGAGCCGCGAGGCCGGCGTACCCGTCACCTTTGCCGCGCTCCAGAGCATTGCCAAGGAACTGCCTCTGGATGAGCAGATCGACAAAATGCGCGCGGAGAATGACAATGGTGCCAATATTGTCGCCCAGATTGCCCTGCGCGGAAACGGCATCATCATGGCGTGGCAGGGCACGGTGAATCCCTTTGCTTTCCGGCCCAGCTGGCAGGCAATCAAGGATCTGCCTTGGGATGAGCAAAAGGCAAAATTGCTCGATCCGGCATTCAAAGCGCAGCTTTTGGCTGAACCCAATGATTACACCGAAGCGCCCAAAGATATGCTCGGCGTGATCGCGGTCATTACCCAAGGTTGGGCGCTGCAATATGAAATGGACGATGATTTCGATTATGAGCCCGATGCCAGCGCCAGCGTAAATGCGCGCGGCAATGCAGCAGGCATCGACCCGCAAGAATATGCCTATGATATGCTGTGCGCCGATGATGCGACCGGCTTTATCTATCTGCCGATCCTGAATTATGCCGATGGCAATTTGGACTTCTTGAAGCCGCTGCAAGAGGCGGATGACACGGTCAATTCGCTATCGGATGGCGGCGCGCATTGCGGCACGATTTGCGATGCGGCCAGCCCCACATTCATGCTGCAACATTGGGTGCGTGACCGGAAACGCGGCGAGCGGATTACGCTGGAAAATGCGATTAAGCGCCAGTGCCTCGATACGGCGCGTTTGTACGGGCTGGAGGATCGCGGTGTGCTCGCGCCCGGCTATCTCGCCGATATCAATGTCATTGATATGGACGCGCTGGAACTCGGCAAACCATGGCTCGCCTTTGACCTGCCAGCGGGCGGCAAACGGTTGCTGCAAAAGGCCAAAGGCTATGTCGCAACGATCAAAAACGGCGCAGTGACTTTCCGCGATGGGCAATGGACCGGCGAAGCGCCCGGCGGTTTGATCCGCGGGCCGCAGCGAGCGGAAATGGCTGAGGCGGCTGAGTAATACTTAAACCGCTGCAACAGATATGGATGCCCGTTTTAAGCCGCCCTATTTCCATGCCATGGCTGCGCGGCCCCAATTGAATTCCGATTCAATTCTTCCCGCCGACGCGCTTGGCGCTGCTCCAGTGCGATAATTAGCAATGGCTTAGTTTGATTGCAAAACTTGTACGGGGTGATGCCGAAGACCGAAGCAAATTCGCGGTTCATATGGGATTGATCGAAATAGCGCAGCTTCATGTCTTCCTCTTCGCGCTCATCGGTAATTCCGCACAATTGCGCGGCCAGATCCAGTGCGCGTGCCCGCTGCATGACTTTGCGTGGCGAAAGCCCAAAATCGCGCTTCACAATCCGCTGCAATTGGCGCGGAGAAACATTCTGGCTCTCAGCAAAATTGAGCAATGATTGCGTGGGCTCAGCAAATGCTGCCAGCTCAAATGCAACTGATACCGGATCAGGCGGCGGCGGATCATGCCGCGCGATGAACCGCCTCAACGCCTCTTCTGTCGCCAAATTCCACTGCTGCGGCGAATAGTCATCGCTATACACTTCGCGAAAATCATCGGCCAACATGCCGAAGATATCAGCACGTTCGAAACTGTCGACAATCGCATCAGCCCTGCGCTTGGTCAGCGCGAACAATGCGCCAGCCCGCAAGCCAAAGCCAGCGGTCATAATGTCACCTGTGCAAGACAATGGCATGAATTTCGATTGTTGGCCGCATTGCACGGCTTCGTTTGCGTAAGGCCCGTTTTGACCGGCCCCTTTCGCGGTCCAGTGGCCATTGAACACATAGCATGTATGGATGACGTCGCTGTAAATACCGCATGACGTCAACGCGTCAGGATTACCGGCTGCTTTGACTGAGGTGAGCTGCGCAACCCAAGGCCTAAGATCAGCGCAAGGCGCGCGGTTTTCTGACGATGGCGCACCTCCGCCGGACACGCCCGAAATGGACGCAAAACCGCGCCTCGCAGCATTGAATTTGGAATTGGCTTGTTGCTTGCTACCCATTTTTTGACCCCAAGAAGGGAGCTCTCCCCTCATTCAAGCGTCGTATTACTCGAAGGGTTTGAGCAAGCGCCATACCGCGATCGCGGTATGGTCACCTGGCGCAATTGGGTGTTTAAGGCGCAATTTGGGCTATATTTTAGACATTGGAGCGAGTCGCACCGGTTGGAATTGGCCAAGCCGGCGGAGTGTATTTCGAAAGGGATTGGCGCCTTTTTACCGACAGGCTGCTAACGACCCATTTGCGGACATTGGACGATTGTATATAGTGAGTTCGCCATGCACAAATCAGTTGAAATCCTCTGGGAGCGATTCCGATCTATTGCCCCATCGGCGCCTGCTGCGATCCCCTCCAGCTTTCATTTTTGCGACAATAAGCGAGATGCAGATATCTGCGCAAATCTGGTTTTGGCGGGCCATAAGCGGGCGACGGCGACATCACTTGCAGAATTGGAGATTGCAGGTGAGCCCCTGCCGCAGGTAGGCGACTACGCAATTGTTACAGATTGGTCTGGCAAAGCACAGGCGATCATTCAAACCACCTCTCTCAGTATCAGGAAGTTTGGCGATATTGACGGCGATTTTGCTGCGAAGGAAGGAGAAGGCGACCTCACGCTGAAATGGTGGCGAGAAGCCCATGAAGGTTACTACAAGCGGGTTTTGGCCGGGAGTCGATACGTTGTAGACGACGAACTTGAGATAGCTTGCGAACAATTTGAACTAGTCTTGACCACATAGAAGGCCCGCTTGTTTGCCTGAAAAGCCGCAGGTTTGAGGTTTGTTCACAAGGTCCAGAAACTAATAGCGGATTGTCGGTCAACGACCCAGTTACAGACGTAGAGCGCAGTATGTCAGGAAGTGAAGGCTCGCCACCCCACATAAAACAAGAGGGGCAGTCCAAAAAGGTCTGCCAACGCAATTGTTTTGAGCGCACTTGGTTGCCCGAATGACAGGAATATGAAGAGAAAGCTCAACATGGAAAGAGCGGTAGCGACAACGGCTAGTTTGCGGACATTCGGATCAAGCGCTGCCCAAACGCAGATGACTGCCACAACTCCAAACAATGCGGCGCGGTGTTGCAAAAGTGCGAAATTGGGATCGTCTAAAGAAACGGAATAAAGTCGCCGTATGAGCGAGGGGGCAAAGAACGCCGCAAAGGGTGGGCCGTGGATGACGAGTCCCAATAAAGTCCAGCAGATACGTTCAATCATTTGGTCAACTCCCACGGCTTAGACCCTGATGCAGAAGGGCTCGACCCTTCTCCACTCGCCATAGCACAATTAGAAGCCTCACCGCACTGTCCGCTTTCCACCCCATTTCGAAACGTCACGCAAACATCATCCGACGCGCAAAAGCCGACATCAATCATCGCGCACCCCTAAGGCTTGATCACAATTCCCTTGGCAGGATCGACATGGCCGCCGATCATTTCCAGATAGGTCGCGCGGGCTGCTTCCAATCCGGTGTGCTCTTCGATTGTAACCGTGCCCTCCACTGCGCCTAAGAAGCCCTGCCATGCCTTGGCGACCATCGCGCCAGCTGCTGCCGGCCCGTGCGCTTTGAACAAAGCCACTGCGTGATCGGGCGCGAAGAACAATGTGGGCTTGGCCCCTGGCAATCCGCGATCATCATTCATGCCTCCAGAACCACGATCCTCAATATGGGTCGCGCCCACAACGCAGGAATATTTGAGCATATCGCCAAAATGCTCATGCACCTTGGCCAGAACATCGGCATTGCCTGCAAAATCCACCACCACTGACGGCGCAATCGGCAGCATCCCAATCTCGCCATAGGTGATGACCTTGTCGTAAAGCCCTGTTTCCTCGGTGAAGTCAGCATTGCCTTCCGATGTCACACCAATGCGTTTGATATTTGGCGAGTTCTGCTTGGCGCAGCTGGCAAGGCCCATTGCCGTTTTGGAAGAAGCGCTGGTGAGGATCACCGCTTCTGCACCGAACCAATCATCGCTGCGCATGAAATATTCGATCAGGAAGCCGGTTTTGAACAATGGCCCAAAGATCATCCGCTCATTCTCACGGTGCTCGTCATGTTCAGGATCAGCGGCAAGGCGCGAATATTGATTATAAATCGGGCTCATCGGTTGGCGGTAATCGGTGGTGTCGACAAAGCCGCTGTCTGACACATTGCCGGGCACGACATCCAAATGATCCGCCATGGGCAGATAGCCATAAATGCGCTCGCCCACGGTGATGTCTGCGCAATTGCTTTCCACCACTTTGGCGTGACCCCACATCGGCACAATGCCATGACCCTCAGGCGCGGGGAAGAAATTCCAATAGCCAAACCCATCGCCCACAACCGCATAGGTGATATTATTGGTGGTGACGGAGAAGCTTTCAATTTTGAGGCGGATTGCGCCCTCGCCCAATTCACTCGGCTCAATTTGGGCCAGAGCGGCGTTGGTTAGTGCATCTTTTTGGACGTGGACTTGGGAAATCATCATGGAATCAGGTTCCTCACATTTGCTGGAGAGCCTAGCGGATTAATTTTCGTTTTCCCACTGTGTTGCAGCGATGGAGGGCCGCTTGCGCATTTCCTCCATCCAATCGCTCAGCGCGGGGCATTGCGCAATGCCGGTTGCTCCATGCGGAGTTAGCTGAACGCTGCGCAAAACCGGATACATAAATGCATCGGCAAGCGAAAACGGGCCCCGCACAAAAGCGCCATCTTTCATGATTTCCGCTTCGCAAAAACTTAGCGCACGGGCGATATCAGGCAAGGCTTTGGCGATACGCGCTTCGTCCAGCTCAATGCCCGCCAGCTTATGCATGATCCACGGCATGACGAGGCCATGCTCAAACAGCGGAAACAGGTAATTATTGGCAATCGCGATCCACTTATCCATCACCGCGCGCATCGCTGGGTTTTGCGGCTGCAAAGCGCCATTATTATGCGCATTGTCGACATATTGCGTGATGGCGACGCTCTCATAGAGCTCCAACCCATCGACCTCGACATAAGGCACTTTGCCAAAGGGATGACGGTTGTTTTGCGAATTGGCAGCAGTCGCGATTATTGCGTGACTTACGCCCGCTTCTTCACAAGTGATCTGAACAATGCGGGTATAGGTCGAAATGACTGTGCCAAAGATTTGGAGCTGAGCAGTCACTGGCCGTCTGTTTGACCGAATAGGTTCCTATTGAATTTTATGCCTTCACCATCGAAGTTATCAACGCAGAACGGTAGTACCTGCCCTTCGAAAACAACACTCGGCATATGCACTGACACCTGACCATCTGGTTCAGCTTGAGAAGCATACTCTTCGACAAGAGCTTTACATTGAGTATCCGTTATCGCCTCATCAGGAACATTGACTTGGACCCTTAGCCCCTCTTTTGGAGCAAGGGTCGAGGTTTCAACTTGATGCTTAGGCAATGGCTGGACGGGCTTGCCGTCGCAACCAGTCAAAACCAGAATCGCAAAGATCAACAAAAACGAACGCATCAAACCCGCATTGGCATCAGGACATAAAGCGCAGGGCTTTTCTCGCTTTCGCGGATCAATGTCGGTGCGCCCGCATCGGCCAGATGCAGCTCGACCAAATCGCTGTCGATCTGGTTCAAAATGTCTTTGAGATAATTGGCGTTAAAGCCGATTTCCATCTCATCAGAACCATATTCGCCCGCCAATTCCTCGGCCGCTGTGCCATTGTCTGGCGATGTGACAGACAAGGTAACTTTGTCGGTGCTCAGCCCCATTTTGACAGCGCGGGTTTTCTCTGTGGCGATGGTCGCAACGCGGTCGACGCCTTGGAAGAAGCTCTTCGGGTCCACTTTCAGCAATTTGTCATTTCCGGTCGGGATGACGCGGCTGTAATCGGGAAATGTTCCGTCGATCAATTTGGAGGTCAGGACAACGCCGCCCTCGCCGCCAAGCGTGAAGCGGATCTTGCTAGCGGACAGATCGATTTGAACATTGCCGTCCAGCGATTCTTCCAGCAATTTGCGCAATTCTGCGACCGCTTTGCGCGGTACGATAACGTCCGGCATGCCATCGGCGCCCTCTGGACGGGCCAGCGTGAAACGGGCGAGCCGGTGGCCGTCTGTTGCAGCGGCTTTTAGCACTGGCTTATCGTCATCTGTCACGTGCAAGAATATGCCGTTGAGATAATAGCGTGTCTCTTCAGTGGAGATAGCAAAGCGTGTGCGATCAACCATTTCCGCCAATGTCTTAGCAGGAAGCTCGAAGCTGGTAGGCAGGTCGCCTTCGACAATTACGGGGAAATCATCGCGCGGCAAGGTCGGCAATTTGAACCGGCTGCGGCCTGCTTTCACTTCCATCCGATTGTCGCCTGTTTCCAGGCTGACCTGTGCGCCATCGGGCAATTTGCGCGCAATATCGAAGAGCAAATGCGCCGACACTGTGATCGCGCCAGCGGTTTCGACAGAGGCAGCGGCCATATTCTCGGTCACTTGCAGATCGAGATCGGTTGCCATCACTTTGAGTGATCCGCTTTCATCCGCTTCAATCAGCACGTTGGAGAGGATGGGGATCGTGTTGCGCCGCTCCACCACAGATTGCACGTGGGAGAGACACTTTAGCAGTGTTGCGCGTTCGATTGTGGCCTTCATTGGGTTTCTACTCATGCCCTAAAAGCGCGGAGCCAATGCGTTCCAATCGGCTGGAATCACCTTGGGATGCGCGCGAGTTAACTTAAGCGAAGGTGTAGCGCGCTGGGTATCAGCGCAGCAAGGCGGCGAAGGATGCTAGACCGCCTTCTTTGGGGATAAAGTCGCTGAGATGGGCTCTATGCGCCTGAGATAGGCGTTTTTACCTATATCAACCCTGTTAAAGTCCAGCCCCGTTTTACCCCAACATCGCCATTCCGCCATTCACATGCACGGTTTCCCCCGTGACATAGCCTGCCTCGCGGCTGGCGAGATAGGCCACCGCTGCGCCAATATCGCCGCCCTCACCCATGCGGCCCATTGGAATGCGGGCATTGAGCGCGTCTTTTTGCGCATCGGGCAATTCGTCCGTCATGGCTGTGCGGATAAATCCGGGCGCAACGCAATTAACGGTGACACCGCGGCTGGCGAGTTCTTGGCCAAGGCTTTTCGACATGCCGACTAGGCCTGCTTTGGCCGCGGCATAGTTCATTTGCCCGGGATTACCGGTGGCGCCGACGACGCTGGTGATGGAGATAATTCGGCCAAATTTCGCCTTTATCATTGGACGAGCACTGGCGCGCATCAGGCGGAACGCAGCCTCCAGATTGATGCGGATCACATCGTCCCATTCCTCATCCTTCATCCGCATCGCCAGATTATCGCGGGTGATACCGGCATTGTTCACGAGGATGTCGATGCCGCCCAGCGTATCAACCGTGGCCGGGATCAGAGCATCAACCTCTGATGCATCACTCAAATTGCAATTGATCTCAACATGATCGCCGCCGGTCTCTTTGTTCAGCTGCTCGCGAAAGATGCGCAATTTTTCGCCATTGGAACCCGATAACGCGACCCGCGCGCCCTGCCCTGCAAGCGCGCGTGCGATTTCAGAGCCAATGCCCCCGCTTGCGCCAGTGACCAATGCGTTCATTCCTTCAAGCGAAAACATATCTATTCCTCAATTATTTGCAGACGGCGGAGTGGGTGTTTGTTCTGACCGCGTTGATGGGTTCCGCGCTCGCGGCGGAGATGATGGCGGAGGCTCTGAACGCGCAGGTGGCTGGGATGCGGTCTTGGTATCGCTTTGCGCTGTCTGATCCCCCAATGATTCTTTTTCAAACAATTGCCACGTGAGGTCCTTGATCGTGCCGAGGAACAACAAATGGGTCACCTGCCCCTTTTCTTCCTCAGAAATAGTCGGAAGCTTCTCGGTTAGCTTTTTGTCCAGCGCATAGTTTGCAAGCAATACCTCAAAGCCTGGCTTGGCATCATCGCCAGCCGCATTGACCAAGCCGCTAGCGATGGTGGCCAGCGCGCTTTCCATGGCCTTTGCCTCTTTTGCATCCAGCGAAGAAAAGAACGTACCCACATTCTCGCGGGCCTTGGGCATTCCAGCATTGGCGGCGTTTTCTTCCAACACAAAAGTCGCGTAAAATGCTGCCATTGTTTCTTGCGAAGATGTCCACGAAAGATCCTCGCGGCATTGCGCGGCCCGGGCCAAGGAAACTTTGAAATTAGTCGGCGTGCTTGGCGTCTTTCCAAAATCATAGGCGCTTGCCCAAGCATCGAATTCGCGCTGCTGATCCGCGCTATAATCGCGCATGACGCATTGCAATTGCTCGTCAATTTCAGCGGATTGGGCGTTCAAACTGTCGCTTGCAGCCTCACTGGCATTGGCCGGCGCGCTCATGAAAAATGCGGCAAGTGATAGAGCTTTCAGCATTAGCTAACGCCCTTCGCAAAACCTTCCAGATCGTCCATTGTAATGAGGCTGATCGCTTCTGCCTCGCCTGCGATTTTGCGGATCATTGGGCTAAGGACTTTGCCGCCAAGCTCAACAAATTGCTCTACGCCGTCGCTGTGCATTTGCGCCACGCTTTCACGCCAGCGCACGCGGCCAGTGACTTGCTCAACCAACAGGCGTTGCTCTTCTGCTGGATCGGTTACGGCAGAGGCGGTGACATTGGCATAAAGCGGCACAGACAAAGCGCCGGGCGGTGTATCAGTAAGCGCCTGCGCCATACGGTCAGCGGCGGGCTGCATAAGCGAACAATGGAACGGGGCGGATACAGGCAGAGCAATACCGCGTTTGATCCCGTGCTCTTTCACCAGCGCAATCGCGCGGTCAATCGCGCCCTTGTGACCGGAAATGACGACTTGGCCAGGGTCATTATCATTCGCCACATCGCACTCTTCACCCTCGGCAGCCGCAGCGGCAAGCGCGGTGGCTTTTTCAATGTCAGCGCCCAATAAAGCGGCCATTGCGCCCTCGCCCACAGGCACGGCGGCCTGCATCGCTTGTCCGCGCAGTTTGAGCAGCCGCGCCGTGTCCGAAAGGCTAAACGCGCCCGCTGCACATAATGCTGTGTATTCGCCCAAGGAATGCCCCGCCACGCATGCAGCCTTGTCTGAGAGCACCACGCCAAATTCGCGCTCCAACACGCGCAGCGTCGCCATCGCATTGGCCATAATCGCAGGCTGCGCATTTTCAGTCAGAGTAAGCTGATCCTCAGGCCCGTCGGACATAATCGCGGAGAGCTTTTGCGAAAGCGCCTCGTCGACCTCTTCGAACACTTCGCGCGCGGCGCTGCTGGCAGCGGCAAGCTCGCTGCCCATGCCCACTTTTTGGCTGCCTTGTCCGGGAAAAACGAATGCGCGTTTCATGGTGGTTCCTTGCTTATTAATCAGGTCCGCCCTCACACTCCGCCCTGCCACCCGGAATATTTTCGGATAGTATCCGCTTAGCAGGGCGGAGGGTGAAGGCGGGACCGCTATCGTTCAAAATCAACTAAACGCGCCCAGCCGGACTCGCAAGGCCGAAGGGCACGATCATATTGCCTGCATCATGCCCAATCTGCGCGCGGCCCAAATAGGGTATGCCCGCTCTTGCGCACCAAAACTTGGCAATGTCCTCTGCTTCTTGGCCGAATTCGCGGTCATTTTCCGGCACAGCATTGACTGTACCCAGCCTCAGGCCAGCGAGGCGCGGCAAAGTTCCCGCAAGGCTGAAGAACAGACGGTCGACGGAATAAAGATGCTCGCTGACCTCCTCCACCATCACCACATGGCCCGACAAATCCGGCATCAGCGGCGTGTTGATCAGCATGGCGAGCGTGATCAGATTAAACGCAACCACCGGCGTTTGCCCGTCCAAGCTGGGCTCCAAGCCGCTGGCATCCCCGCCAAACCATTTGAGCACGCGGCGCACCGCATCGCGGCCATATTCGCTGCGCGCGCTAACCGGCATGGAGCCATGCACCGGCTGGCCAATGCCATTGCGGTAAAGTGCGGCGAGCAAATAGCCGCAATCGGAAAAACCCACATAAGTCTTGGATTTGGCGGACGCATTCATCCGTGCAATCGCCGCCTCTGCAATCCGGTTGGAGCCATAGCCGCCCTTGGCAAACCACACCGCATCAAAAGCCGGATCATTGGCGCATTCCAGCAAAGCCTCCAGCCGCATCAGGTCAGGCCCGGCAAAATGGCCGTGGCTGGCAAAGCACTGCTCGTGGAAGGTCGCGGTGTGTTCAGGAAATTCTGCCGCAATCAAATCGTCCAATGCCTCGGCATGATCGCGCGTAATTGCAGTTGCTGGTGCACAAATAGCTATTCTTGTCATTTCAGCATGATAGCCACCTTGTCATAGCCCGCACAACACAATAGCGGTGTTTTTCGTTATGACAGACAGTTCAGACAAAACTTCTTCCGCGCCCTTCCAAACGCAAAAGCGTTATTTTTTCTGCGGCATAGGCGGCTCAGGCATGCTGCCGCTTGCGCAAATATTAAAAGGGCATGGCTCACAAGTTAGCGGCTCGGACCGCAGCCATGATCAAGGCCGCTCGCCAGAAAAATTCGCTTGGCTGGAGGCAAATGGTTTCGACCTAGCTCCGCAAGACGGCAGCGGGATTGTCTCTAGCGACCAAATATTGATCGCTTCTGCTGCAGTTGAAGACACTGTGCCTGAAATGGTTCAGGCGCGCCGCGTTGGGTGCAAGCGCCAAACCCGCGCC
>CALFEA010000053.1 GCA_937950385.1 uncultured Altererythrobacter sp.
TTGGCCCGGGGCTTTGCGCCTGCTCAAAGCTTTTGGCGACAAAGGCAAAGGGCCTGATGGCATGAGTGAAATGATCGGCAGCCTCCCCGAAAGCGCCCTGCGGCCTTTTGTCGATGCTGTGATTGTGACCATGGTCGGCAAAGAAATTAAGCCAAAGGATTGCGGCAAGATTGAGCGCGGGGTCGCTCTGCTTGCACCCCTACCAGAAGATAATGTCGGGGATTTGGTCGCATTCATGATGGATATGGCCGATGTCAAAAACCCGCCGCTATGCCCCTATCGCGGTGATAAATGAGCAATCCTAAATCCGCCGGCTTATTGCCCGACGATATTATGGCGCTGGCGCAGCGCGTTGTTGATGAGAACACCGCCTCTGACCGCAAGGTCGCCGTTGCAGAAAGCTGCACAGGCGGATTGGTCGCAGCAGCGGTGACTGAGATTGCAGGCTCCTCTGCCGTGCTTGATCGCGGTTTTGTGACCTATTCCAACGAAGCGAAGATGGAGAGCCTTGGCGTTGCCAGCGACATCATCGAAACCTTTGGCGCTGTCTCCATCGCCTGCGTTTGGGCCATGGCAAAGGGCGCGCTCGATCATTCCAATGCAGATGTTGCTGTCGCGATCAGCGGCGTTGCAGGCCCGGGCGGCGGGACAGATTTAAAGCCGGTTGGAACGGTGGTTTTTGCACGCGCCATCCGCAATGCCGAAGGCGAGCCAGAGGGTGAGTTAATGCATTTAGACGGTAAGAACCGGTCTGAAATCCGTCATCAGGCGACGCTGGTCGCGCTGGAATTACTGCTGCCATAAAGTTCGTCTGCACGGGCTTCGAATGCGGCCACCATCTTGCGAAACGCACGGTCGAAATATTGGCCAGCGATGCTCTCAAACACTCGGTTTTTAAAAGCAAAATTGACGTGAAAATCAATGGTGCATCCCCCGCCCTCTCGCGGCTGGAATCGCCATGCGTTTTCCAAATCGCGCAAGGGCCCATCGACATAATGCACATCGATCGCCTCTGACGGGGTTTTGATCACTTGCGAAGTGAATTTCTCACGCAGAGATTTAAAGCCGACAACCATATCGGCGACCATTTCTGTGTCGCTGTTGGAACGAATGCGTGTTGCAACGACCCAGGGAAGAAACTGCGCATAGCTGCCTACATCGGCAACCAGATCATACATCTGCTGCGCGCTATAGGGAAGCTCCCGCGTTTCGTTGATGCCCGGCATAGCGTTCTACTTGCCGCCAGCCTTTTTCAGAGCCTTGGCAGCTTTCGCCAGCTTCTCTGCACGCGCGCTGCGCATTTGGGCAAAGTCTTCGCCAGCGTGATAGCTTGAGCGGGTCAGCGGCGTGGAGGCCACCTGCAAAAAGCCTTTTGCCCGCGCGATTGAACCATAAGCATCGAAGGCTTTGGGCGTTACGAACTCTTCAACATTCGCATGTTTAGGCGTGGGTTGGAGATATTGCCCCATAGTCATAAAATCGACCTCGGCGCTGCGCATATCATCCATGACCTGATGCACTTCTAAGCGCTGTTCGCCCAGCCCCAGCATGATGCCCGATTTGGTGAATATCATCGGGTCGTGGCTCTTCACTTCTTCGAGCAGGCGCAGCGACGCATAATAGCGCGCGCCGGGACGAATGGTGGGATAGAGACGCGGAACCGTCTCAAGATTGTGATTATAGACATCCGGGCCCGCCGCCACGATTGCTTCGACTGCGGGGCGCATTTTTCCGCGGAAATCGGGTGTAAGAATTTCAATCGTGGTTTTGGGCGTATTGCGCCGCAAAGCCTCGATCACTTTTACAAATTGCGAAGCGCCGCCATCGGGCAGATCATCCCGGTCAACGCTAGTGATCACAATGTGTTCAAGGCCCATCTTTGCCGCCGCAACAGCCGTGTTTTCAGGCTCCATCGGATCAACCACGCGGGGCATGCCGGTCTTCACATTACAAAACGCACAAGCCCGTGTGCACACATCGCCGAGGATCATCACGGTTGCGTGCTTTTTGGTCCAGCATTCGCCAATGTTTGGGCAAGCCGCTTCCTCGCACACAGTGTTGAGGTTGAGTTCGCGCATCAATTTGCGCGTCTCATTATACCCCTCGCTTGTGGGGGCTCTTACCCGAATCCAATCGGGCTTTCGGACACGCTTTGGACGCGGTTCCTCTGGGGAAAGTGCTGCTGGCGGGACGTTGGTCAGATCGTTCATAGCCATGCATTTAGGGACGAGCGGGGAGAGGCGCAATGGCTTGCTTGCCGTAAGGTTTATCGCTCGCTAAGTCATCGGGCATGGATGCAAGCGTAATTCAAACTTTCACATCGCCTGTCGTACTGTTTTTTGTGCTGGGCCTGCTCGCTGCATTTGCGCGTTCCGACCTCGCTATCCCAGAGGCTCTGGCGAAAGGCATGTCGCTCTACCTTATGGCGGCGATCGGGCTGAAAGGCGGCGTTGCCGTTTCCAAATCAGGAATTGACAGCACAGTGTTGATCGCGCTGGGGCTGGGTATTGCAGCCAGCTTCCTAATGCCTTTTTTTGCCAATGCTGTGCTGAAGAGTTTTGGCAAGCTGGACCGAATCAACGCGGGCGCAGTTGCTGCGCATTACGGTTCTGTCAGTGTCGTTACCTTTGTGACTGCGGTGGAAATATTAGAGGCACAAGGCAAGCCTCCGGGCGGCTATATGGTCGCCGTGATGGCCGCAATGGAAACGCCCGCTATCCTAACTGGATTGTTGCTGGCGCGCGGCATGGGTTCCAAGGATGGCCAAAAACCATCCGAGCTATTGCATGAAGTTTTCTTCAATGCGTCTGTTGTACTTTTGCTGGGCGCCTTTGTGATTGGCATAATCGCAGGTGCAGAAGGGTTTGGCGATGTCGCTCCTTTCTTTGAGGCTGGCTTTAAAGGCGTGCTCTGCCTGTTCCTGCTCGACATGGGCCTCATCGCAGCAAGGCGCATTATGGATGCCCGCGCCATCACATGGCGTTTGATTGTGATAGCCATCGGACTGCCGCTTATCAACGGGGCAATCGGAACCACAGCGGCGGTGCTGTGCGGATTGGACGTTGGCTCTGCTGCAGCGCTTGGCGTATTGTGTGCCAGTGCCAGCTATATCGCGGTTCCAGCAGCGATGCGGCTTGCCCTCCCCGAGGCAGATCCAGGGATTTATCTGACGATGAGCCTGTCGATCACTTTCCCCTTCAACATCCTTATCAATATCGGCCTGATTAGTGCGCTGGCGTCTATGCTGGTGGGCGCGCTAGGCGGTGCAGGAGGCACTCCATGATAGAAACCGTCATCCGCAAACGGATAGAAATCCTTACCGATGTTGCTCTGGTCAAGCGTGTGACTGATGCCATCGACAGGGCAGAAATCACCGGCTGGACAGTTACGCCTGTGAATTCTGGCAAGGGGCGTGACGGGCCATGGCGCGAGGAACGTGTAATGGGCACGGACAAAGTGTTTGTGCTGACCGTCGCCTCGCAAGAACGCGCCAATGCGTTGGCTGAAGAACTCGCACCGATCCTCACTTCGCACAGCTTGCTTTTGACAATGTGGGATGTCGAGGTAATCAGGGGGGAGAGGTTTTAATGCCCGAATATGCTGAATTGCTGAACGGTTATCGCCGTTTTCGCGCCGACACCTACCCTCGCCAGCGCGCCCGCTTTGAAGAAACTATTGCCGAGGGGCAGCATCCCAAATTGATGGTGATCGGTTGCAGCGACAGCCGCGTTGACCCCGCACAAATTTTCGATGTTGATCCAGGCGAGATTTTCGTTGTTCGCAATGTTGCAGCACTGGTTCCGCCCTATGAAACAAGTCCTGGACTTCACGGCGTATCGGCTGCGGTAGAGTTTGCCGTGCAATTCCTTAAAGTGAAGCAAGTTTTGGTGATGGGCCATGGCCGCTGCGGCGGTTGCCAAGCGGCTCTGACCCAAGAATTGCACAGCGCCGATGCAGGCGCTGGCGGGTTTGTCGCCAATTGGGTCAAATTGCTCGACGATGCGAGAGCCGTTGTTGCTCATGAACTCGGAACCAGCGGGCGCAAGGCGGAGCTCGCAATGGAATTTGCGGCAATCAAACTCAGCATAGAAAACCTACGCAGCTTCCCATTTGTGGCTGAGAAGGAAAAGGCCGGCCTGCTAAAGCTGCGCGGCGCACATTTCTCGATTTCAGAAGGCGTATTATATTCACTCGATCAGGACTCAGGCGAGTTCAAAAGTGAAGAATAGCCCTTGCCGCCTGCCGTTCCTCGGCCCATTCTGTGTGTCATGTCCGATATTGAGCTTAAAAACATCGCCCTGCTGATCGACGCAGACAACACCACACCTAAAGGCATCGACCCTGTTTTGACCGTTATGGCGAAGCTGGGACAAGTGAATATACGCCGCGCTTATGGCAATTTTGCCAAGAGCAATCTGGCAAATTGGGAGAAGATTACCAATAAATTTGGGATCATGCCTCAGCAGCAATTTGACGTGACCAAGGGCAAGAACGCCACCGATATGGCGATGACTATCGATGCCATTGACTTGCTCAATCAAGGCAAGGTTGATGGCTTTGGCCTCATGACATCTGACAGCGATTTTACCCCGCTGGTCACGCGCCTGCGGCAGGATGGGATCCTCGTCTATGGCTTTGGGGAAAAGAAAACTCCGCAGGCTTTTCAAGCGGTATGCACGCGCTTCCTATATATCGACGATTTG
>CALFEA010000054.1 GCA_937950385.1 uncultured Altererythrobacter sp.
CGGAATGGTGCCATCCTTTACCTGCGCGGTTAGGCTGGCATGCAGCGCTTTCCAATCATCGGGCACCATGTAAATATCGAGACCTGCGAGCAGAGCCTGCGGGCAATCTGAAACTGTGCAACCTTTGACCTGACCATGGCCATTCCAATCGCCGACCACTAATCCATCAAAGCCCAATTCGCCGCGCAAAACGCCCGTCAGCAGCGCTTCATTGCCGTGCATTTTGCGGCCATTGATTGAGTTGAAGCTGGCCATGATTGTCTCAACGCCTGCATCAATTGCCGCAGGGTATGGCACAGCGTGGATGGATTTTAGTTCATCAATATCGCCGTCCACATCGCCCTGATCGACGCCGCGCGTTGTGCCGCCATCGCCAAAGAAATGCTTGGCGGTGGCGATAACATGACCCTCGCCCAGAAACGCGTCACTGCCTTTTGCGCCTTGCAAACCTTCGACCAAAGCTGCGCCCATTTTGGCGACGATGGCTGGGTCTTCGGAATAGCTTTCATACGTGCGGCCCCAGCGATCATCGCGGGCCACAGCAACGGTGGGTGAGAAATTCCAGTCGATGCCAGTCACTTCGATTTCAGTGGCGGTTGCCGCACCAATCCGCCGGATTAGATCCGGATCGCCGGTCGCGCCAAGACCTATGTTGTGCGGAAAGATTGTCGCGCCAATGACATTGGTGTGGCCATGCACAGCATCCGTGCCCCAAATCGTCGGGATCACTGGCTCACCATCTGGCAAAGGCGCGGTGGAGGCATCCCACATTTCATCCGCCAGCTTGAGCCACTGTGACGCGGGCGCAAATTCATCGCCGTAAGGCCCGCCATTACCGCCATTGAGATAGCTGCCAAAGCGGTAACGGCGCATATCTTCAGCGGTGAAGGAATTGATTTGCGGCTGGAGCAATTGCGCGACTTTGCGCTCAAGGCTCATACGCGCGACCAGAGCTTCAATTTGCTCTGCTTCACTCAAAACGACCGATGCGTCTGCGCTTACACTTTGAACCGAGCGTTCAGGCTGGGGCACTGCGGCGCAGCCCGCCAGCAATCCTGCAATCAATAGCCCCGATAATCCCCGCCGCATAGCGTAACCTCTTATTATGTGAACGTTCTCAAAACGGAAACTACAGTGGGTGAGGGGGAAATCAAGCGCCTATTTACCAAGGTTGATGGAAAACAGCAGAATTGCTGCAAATATCGCTAGAATGCTGAGCAAAATGAACAATCCTGAAAAGCCAAAAAACGGAACCAAAGCCAAGGTTAGCCACGGCATAATCAGCGATGGGACAGTGTTGGTGAGGTTGAAAATACCCAAATCGCGCGCCCGCGTTTGGGGCCGCGGCAAAACGCGCAAAGTCTGGGCCGAATGCAGCGACAAGAAGATCGCGCCTGCAATTCCAAATATAACATAGCCGGTAACCGCCACAATATTCGCCGTGCCAAGGGCCATGACTCCCAATCCAAACGCGCAGATTAATGCCGTCACCCACAGCGGCGCAATCGGCCTATCCTTGCGGTCAGCCCACCAACCAAAACCAAGCGCCAGCGGGATCGCTGCAATCACAGCCAGACTGTAAAGGCTTGCGGTTTGGTTTTCTGTGAAACTGGGATCGAGCGATAAAAGCCAAAAGAGCAAATAGGCGAACAATGCCGCCTCTGCGATTTGGATCAGCAATCGCGCAAACCACATGCGCACCGCCGCTTGGTTTGGCGCATCGCGGTCATGGGCTGCGTTTGCTCGCTGATCCAAATTTGATGTGAGGGCAGGCATTGGGCGCGGCTTGCCGAAAAAGACCACGGGCAACACGCAAAGCGCGACCATCGCAGCCACAATGATAAGACGCATATTGCCCTCGGCCAAACCGGGCCAAGTGACCAAAGCGCCAGACAATCCGCCCACCGCCGGGGCAAAGGCCAACAAGCCGCCCAGCGTCCCTTTTTGCCGATCTGGAACGCAGTCGCCCGCCCATGCGGCCAGCGGGCTCAGCATCATATTGAGGCACAATTGCCAAATCGCAATCTGGATAAGCAAGGGGATGAGCGCCTGTGTCGGCGCAGCAGAAATTAGGAGCAGACATGACAGCACGAGCCCAGCGACTATCCACCCGCGCCGGTTGCGGGTGAGATCGCTCAGCCAACCAAAACCAATATTGCCAATGCTGGCCGCGATCGCTCCGACAAATGCAATATATGCCAGCCATCCAACCGCATCATCACCAGCCAATTGCGTGACTTGCGCAGGCAAGAGTATCGTTAGGAAAGGCACATAGCTGATCGCTCCACCTGCCGAGGCGAGTGCGTAAAGCAGCAGAAAACGCGTGCTTTGCCGATCAGACGATTGGCTCAGCGGCACAGGCTAGCGGGCTGGCGGCGCAACGGATGATCTTTCAATCAATTTTGCGCGCACGACCACTTTTCCTGCAGGCGGTTCTTCGCCCTTTTGCGCAGCGATGAGCAGTTCTGCTGCAATGGAGGCCGTTTCGGCTACGGGCTGATCAATCGCGGTAAGCGGCGGCTGCGTGAACCGAACGCTGGGGGAATTGTCAAAGCTGATGAGGGAAAGATCGCGCGGAACCTCTAGGCCAAATTCCTTGGCAGCTGATAATACGCCATGCGTCATTTGGTCATTGCTGGCGATGATAGCCGTGGGCCGGTCACTGATAGACAAGAATTTGGCACCCGCATCCTTGCCAGAATCTAAGCTAAAATCGCCAGCATATAGCAGCTGCTGAGTGCTTAACCCATGCGCCTGCATTGCGGCTTTCCAGCCATCAACGCGCCATTGGCTAAGCGCATATTCATCCGGCCCCGCGACAAAACCAATGCGCTTGTGTCCAATGGCGATCAAGTGCTCTGTCGCAAGACGCGCGGAGCCTTCATCATCCATCGATACCGGAATGCCGGAACCATTACCCAACGATCCGATCCGGACATAGGGTACAGATTTGCGCGCCAGTAGCCCCGTGATCAGCGGATTGTCCGAGTGCGGAGGCGTCAAAATTACACCATCAGGCTGCAATGACGCCAAGGCTGCGGACAATTCGCGCTCAACGTGATCGGAATGGGTATCGACCAGCTCAACGATCATGCGGTAGCCATGCTCTGCACATTTCAGCATTCCGCCCAGCAACATTTGGTCGACCCAATCATTGCCTTCGCGCGCGCGCCAATCGGCAATTGTCCGCTCGCGGTCATTGAGCGCAAGGATCAGATATGAGCGCGACCCGCTCATCCGCTGAGCTGCGATAGAGGGCACATAACCCAACTTGTCGATTGAGGCCTGCACCCGTTCCTGCATCGCGGGGCGGACATTGGGCTCTTTATTGATGACGCGGCTCACGGTTTGCAGAGACACCTCTGCATCGGCAGCCACATGTTTAATTGTTACTGATTGGCGGCGTCTCGCCATGGCTCAATCGTCCCCTTTGCAGCTTGCGGTGTTATTGCTTTGTGGCTGGCATTGCCAGACCCTAACCCAATCAATTTCCATGGTTTTGGGAAAATTCGCCGGATCAACGCCGCCGCCATTGCGTTTTTCTGGCAATCCGCCGCCAATGGCTAAGTTGAGGATCAAGTGGAAAGGCTTGTCGAAGGGCGCTTCTTCGGCATCCGAATTACCGCTCCACCAGCTTGCCTGCTCTTTCCGAGCGAACACTTTTCCATTGAGCGTCCATTCGATCACGCCGGGCGCCCAAATGATCCCGAAATCGTGAAAGCCGTCTAGGACCTGCGGCGCATACATCTCGCTGCTATCGAGCGAATTACTGGGCCATTCAGAACCAAAATGCAGCGTGCCAAGGATCGTGCTTTCCTTGCCATCAGGACAATCTGCGCAGGCCACGCCAAGATTGACCGCCTCCATAATATCAATCTCGCCCGATGCCGCCCATGTTCCGTAAGAATTATCTTCCGGTAGCATCCAAATCGCTGGCCATGTGCCTTGCCCTTGCGGAAGCTTTGCGCGCACTTCGATCCGGCCATATTGCCACGAGGCAAGGCCGCGCGTCACAAGTCGGGCAGAGGTGTAAGGCTTGGTAGCTGCCGCATCAGGGTCCGGCGCATCGGCGCGCATATGCGGCGGTAGAGCCGGCCCAGTGTGCTCGCCTTTCAACGCAGCAATTACCAATTTGCCGTCGCGGATCAAGGCATTGGCTGGATCATCGCGGTAGCATTGACGCTCTTCATTGCCGCCGCCCCAGCAATCCACATCAAACGCCCATTTTGCGCGGTCGATGGCCGGGGCATCAAACTCGTCTGACCAGACCATGTTCCAGCCCGCCTCTGACGCGGGCTCACGCACTTCTCCGGCGACCGGCAGAGCGACGCGTTCAATCTCTTCGCTCTTTTGTACTTTGCCGGATTGAGCTTCGCCAGCGCACCCGGCAAGCGGCAAGCCCAGCACCAAAGCTGGCGCAATGATGGTGTTCCAATTGCTCATTTGCATTCCCTCACTGCTAACAAAAAGGGGCCCTTGCGCGAAACAAAGGCCCCTGTTTGAAATTCAACTCTTCGCGGGCTTAAAAGTCGAAGCGCGCCAAGAATGTGAAGCGGCGATCATTGCGGAAAGCTGAGCGCGGCACGCGCAGCCCGTCGAAGTTCACGACCTGCGAGGTGCGGGTCACTTCATCCAGCAAGTTCACCCCTTGGATGCCAAGCTTGATATTGTCCGTCACCGCATAGAAGATCGACGCATCGAGCTGTCCGGTGCTTTCCTGCCAGATTGGCGAAAATGGGAAAATATCATCGCGCGGCGTGATCAAGAAGGCAGAGCGCCAATTGTATGCCGCCCGCAAAGCCAATGGGCCTTTTTCATAGAACACTGTGCCGTTCACCGTATGCTTCGATAGGCCAGCGAGTGGTTGGAAGCCAACGAATGAGCCGCCGCCCAGTTCATTCACACCGGTTGCAACCGATGCCTGTCCAACTGCGGACAAATTCGGGTTGGAGAAATCATTCCCATCCACATAGGTGTAGGTAAACTGCGAACCCAATCCGCTAAGCAGACCCGGCAAGAAGTCATAAGTTTGCTGATGGGTAATCTCAAAGCCTTTGAGATTGCCGCCCTGATCATTGATCGGACCCTTAACCTGCACATCGGTCGAAACGCCGCTGCCGCTGGTGTAATTGACCGTGTCAAAACCAGTGTTCACGATGCCGGAAATGTCCTTGAGGAACAGTGAGACCGTCAGCGAGCCTACATCGTCAAAGTACCATTCTGCCGACAGATCATAATTCCATGAGGTAACAGGGCGCAAATTGCGATTACCCGTTTCCAGCGCGAACAATGGTCCGGTTTCTAGCGTGCCTGCATCCTCCAGGGCATTGGTGTTGTCGCCAATGCCGCCGCCTGCACGGAACAGTTGGAGATCAGGCCGCGAAAGGCCTTTCGATACTGCCGCACGGAACAATAGCCCGCCGCCGACATCCATTTTGGCGTTGAAGCTGGGGAGCCAATTGTCGAATGTAATCGTGCGATCATCATTGATAACTTCGCCGGTGTGAACCGCCGCAAAATCAGCGAGGCGTGCAGCCGACAGGCTACAATAGCCGCGATCAATTCCCGGTAGTGCAGGGCCAGCACAGGCAGCTTGCAATTCAGACACTTGAACAATGCCATCGCCATTTGCAAAGCCATTGGCTGGATCGTCAAATCGGCTCGCATCAGGGAAGCCGATCCGGCCGCCGCTGGATACTTCGGTTTCGACATAGCGAAGACCAAAATTACCTGTGAGGTTCATGCCATTGGCAAAATCTGTGCCGAAATCAACGCGGGCATAGGCGGCCTTCGTGACTTCGGAAACGGTTGAAACTTCACCGGGGCAATAAACGCCTTCGATGTCGCATGGGATAATCTCGCCAGTCACTGGATCAGGGCGCGAACGGCCATTTACGCCGTAGTTAAAGCGCTCTGGCGACTGACCAAATTCCTGAATTTCCGCAAATTGCTCATCAGTGGTGCCTGCCAAATATTCGCCGAGGAAATCATCCCCGCCGAAGAAATAGGCAGAGCCATTTTCAATCGGCGTGGGCGAATTGCCGCGCTGGAAACCATTGTTGAACGGATCGCGATATTGCGAGAAGTTTGGAAACTCATCGGTGAACGCACCGCCTGCAATCGCAAAATCTTGACCCGGCAAGCCAGTGAACCAACGGCCCGGTTGGAAACCGCCCGTTGCAGCACAGCCTGGGCCTTCGTTCCAAGGCGCACAGCCTGCACGGCCAGCCCAAGGCGCGGACAAATTGCCCCAAGTGCTAAAGTTGGTGTTGCGGGTTGTCCGGTCACGGTCAGCCCACCGCGCACCAAAACGTGCAGCTTTGAAGAAGCCATCGTCGCTAATGTCATATTCAACGTCGAAGCGGGCGCTATCCAGCTCGCCCTCATTCTTCTCACGGCTATCAAGACCGAACCAGTAATAGGTTGCCTCGCCGGAGGAGAAATAATCAGCTGGCGATCCCGGGGGTGCCAAGAATTGCACATTTGGTGTTTTGCCCGTCAGGTCCAAATCAACATTGGCAAATGTGCTGAGCGCGCCAAATACCGAATCCCGCTCTAGGTTGGAACCAATGTGCTGGAATTCGAAATTGAAACGCAGCCGGTCGGTCGCATCAAACTTGATATCCATGGAGAAATCTTCAGTGACCGATTTCGTGCCGCGCAAGAAGCGCAGCGAGTCAATCGGAATGCCGCCATTGCCGAAAGGCGTGGCGTAAGCATCGCCGGGCCGCTGCGTCAGGACGCCGCTTTCGAACACGCCATTGTCATCAAACTGCCAAGTGCTGCCAGCAGCTGGAACTGGGAACAGTCCTTCATCATCGACGCGCGCAATCAGCGCAAACTCTTCGGTATCAAAGCTGGTTTCCGAACGCAGCCATTCCAGCGTAGCCAAAAAGCGGCCATCGGCGCTTTCATATTGGCCAGTGATTGAAAACGCTTCGCGCTGACGATCAAGATCGGTCGTGCGAACGCCCGCACCCTTTGGCACAACCAAAGCATTGTCAGGCGGGAAGTTGGCTGCATCAAAGTTTGGATCGCCGACAAATCCGCCTGAACCAACTGAAACAGCGCGCAAGCAGCCGCCGTCAAATGTGTTGGCGCGGTAGCATGGGTCGGCAACTTGCGATGCGTCAGTGCGGCTTTTCAGCTTGGAATTGGCATAGCCAAATTGCAGGCCCAGTGTGCCAGCTTCGGTGTTCCAAGTGTTGGAGATAAGGCCAGAAAATTCAGGCGACCACTCTTCGCGAAGATCACCATAATTGGCGCCGATTGTGCCAGCAATTTTGAGCCCCGTGGTATCCAGCGGTTTGCGTGTCACCAAGTTAACCGTGCCCGCAATCGCGCCCTCGACCATATCAGAGGTGACGTTCTTGAACACTTCAACGCGGCCAAGCAGTTCTGGCGAAATGTCGTTAAAGCTAAGCACGCGGCCGCCAGTGGCGGAGAAAATCTCGCGGCCATTAAGTTCGGAGCGCACATAAGGAAGCCCGCGAATAATAACGCCTGTGCCCTCAACCGAGAAACGGTCAGGGTCAGTTGTCTTTTCAAACCGGCCAATGTTTACGCCAGGAACACGTTGCAGCGCCTCTGCAACCGAACGATCAGGCAATGCGCCAATGTCTTCAGCGGTAATTGCATCAACGAATGTATCGGCATCGCGCTTGATATTCTGCGCATTGATCAAGGAAGCGCGGAAGCCGGTGACAACAATCGCATTTTCGTCTTCGGCAACAACCTCTTGCGCACCTTCGTCAGCGGCGTCTTGCGCGTGGGCAGTGCCGCTCATGGCGATTGACATGGCAATAGATGAGGCAGTTCCAAGCGCGATATGGCGCAGAGTTGGCATGCCTGATGTGTTCAGGGTTTCGCTGGACAAAATTCTCTCCCTTGGCGTTCTACGATACACTTCTGTGCATTTCTGGCCTAAAACTATGCAAAATTGTGAGCGTTCACAAGAGTAAAAATGAACGTTCACAATTATTCGTTTTTCTGTTACGTATCCCTAGAGTTTCTGGGATTTTTCCGCTTAAGTTCTGTTGAAATGATCGAGTCTTTGGACAGGCTTGTTGTAGAATTGCCACAAGGAATCAGCGGAGCGAGCGCTGGAATAGAACAATGTTGCCAAAGACAAGGTTTGCGCGACATTTGCGAAAAGAGGGTTGAAGAATGGCCATCAATAATATCGTAATCGTCGGCGGAGGAACTGCTGGTTGGATGGCGGCGGCCGCCCTGTCTCGGCTAACCAAAAACCGCGCAGTGTCGATTACCTTAATCGAATCAGAGGCAATCGGCACAGTCGGCGTTGGCGAGGCAACTATTCCTCCTTTTGTTGAGTTCAACAGTCTGCTTGGCATTGATGAAAGCGAGATCCTCTCCGCGATCCAAGGTACGTTTAAGCTTGGCATTCAGTTTGTTAATTGGGGCAATCAGGGCGATAGCTACATCCATCCCTTCGGCGCCTATGGCTATAATATGGAAGGCGTGTCCTTCCACCATGTGTGGCACCGCAGCCGTGAGGCCGGAGACAAACGCCCGATCCAAGCCTTTAACGTTGAAACAATGGCGGCCTATTTTGGACGCTTCTCTCGCACTGAAGACCATCCGCGCGACGATCTGCCGCCGGTCAATTACGCCTATCATATCGATGCGGGCAAATACGCCCAATTCTTGCGCAAGCACGCTGAGGCAAACGGTGTTGTGCGGCGCGAGGGCAAGGTCGATGACGTCGCGCTCAACAGTGAAACGGGGCATGTCACCTCGGTTCAAATGGATAGCGGCGACACGGTCGAAGGCGATTTGTTCGTCGATTGCTCTGGCTTCCGCGGGCTTTTGATCGAGCAAGCACTGGAAACAGGTTATGAGGATTGGACGCATTGGCTGCCATGTGACCGTGCCGTCGCCCTGCCGTGCAACCGCGATGATGGCAGCCCGCCGGCACCTTATACTCGCGCGACTGCGCATTCCGCTGGCTGGCAATGGCAAGTCCCTTTGCAGCACCGCAATGGCAATGGTCACGTCTATTGCAGCCAATATATGGAAGCGGATGAGGCGCATGATATTCTTGTTTCTAACCTTGCAGGCAAGCCGACAGCAGAGCCCAACCATCTGAGGTTTCAAACCGGGCGCCGCAAGAAGTTCTGGAATAAGAATGTGGTCGCATTGGGATTGTCAGCAGGCTTTATGGAGCCGCTGGAATCGACCTCAATCCACCTCATTAATACCGGCGTGAACAAGCTGATCTCCGTCCTGTCGCTGGACGGCATTACTCAGAACCAAGAAGACACTTTCAACCGCCTCACCAATAAGGAATATGAGCGGATCCGCGATTTTCTTATCCTGCATTATCATCAAACAAACCGCGATGATTCAGAGTTTTGGAATTACTGCCGCACGATGAGCGTGCCCGATAGCCTGTCTGAAAAGATGGAGCTGTTCCGCACCAATGGCCAGATTTTCCGCGAGGAAGACGAGCTGTTTACCGAAACCAGCTGGGCCGCTGTTATGATGGGCCAAGGCCTGCATATGCAAGGCAATAACGCCTTTGCCGCCACGCTGGATATGGCTGATCTCAAGCCAGAGCTCGACGAGATGGAGAAGTCCATTCGTTTTCTGGTTGGGCAAATGCCCTCGCATGACGAATATCTGAAGAAGTACTGCCCCGCGCCCATGGCCTGAGTTCTTCGCGCTCAGCAGCCCCTATTCCGAAAAACGGAAGGCCGGGCGGCGTTGTGAGTGCCGCGCTGCCGATGGTATTCAACGATCCTGCCGGAGCCAGTTAGACTTCCTTTCAAAACTTCGAAATTGCAAAGGGCCGGGCGAGGAATTGTCCGGCCTTTCTTGTGTGCTGTGTCAGGGGCAAAGGTGACAAAGGTGACAAAGGTGACAAAGGTTACACCGTGTCACTTTCGTTCCTGCCATTTTTCTCAAGAGAATTGAATGGCTTTGCATGCACAGCGCTAGGGTGACGGACACAGGGGGTGGAGAGCAATGTGTCACCTTTGCGCGGCCAAATGGCGTATGAGAGGGAGCGATTGGAAAGCACAGTGCGCTTTGTAGCGCCTGCTAGCCTTGTAGGAAAATGCGCGCAGCTCAGATGCAAAGAAGGCCGTCGATTGAGCCTTGTTCCCGCGCACCAACTGCAACCTAATCCTTAGGTTAGTTGCCAATCGCATAATCAACCGCGCTAAAGGAGTGCGGCGAACGTATAGCTACGCTTTGCCAAAAACCGCATTTGCCAAAGGATATGCATGAACTACCCCAAATTGCTTGAGCCGCTTGATCTGGGTCACACTACCCTCAAAAACCGTTCGATCATGGGGTCGATGCACACCGGTCTTGAGGAAATGGAGGGCGGGTTTGAGCGCATGGCGGCATATTTCGCAGAGCGTGCGGCCAATGGCATTGGGATGATTATCACAGGCGGTATTGCGCCCAATTTTGAATCCTCGCGCGGCGGGGCAACTATGTCCAATGATGAGGAAGCCGCGCAGCACCGGCTGGTGACTGAGGCGGTGCATTCCGCCGATCCAGACGTGAAGATTTGCATGCAGATCCTGCATCCCGGCCCGCTCGCTTACACGCCTGATGCGGTTGCGCCCTCCGCTGTAAAATCACGCATTGGCCGCTATGTTCCCGCAGAACTTGATGCGGCCGGTATTCAAAAGCAAATTGACGACCATGTACGCTGCGCGGTTATGGCGAGAAAGGCTGGCTATGACGGGGTCGAGATTATCGGTTCGGCGGGTTATCTCATCTCTTCATTTCTGGTTGAGAAAACCAATCTGCGCGAAGATGAATATGGCGGATCCTATGAAAACCGTATGCGTTTTGCTCTGGAAATTGTGGAGCAAACCCGCGCGGCAGTAGGCGATGACTTTATCCTGATCTTCCGAATTGCGGCGATGGATATGCTGCAAGGCGGGATGAGCTGGGATGAAATTGTAACGCTAGCCCAGCGGTTGGAACAGCTAGGCGTTAGCATCATCTCCACCCATTTCACTTGGCATGAAAGCGCGGTTCCCACGATCGCGACGATGGTTCCGCGCGCCGCTTTTACCGGTGTAACAGGGCGACTGCGCAAAGAAGTCAACGTGCCGGTTATCACTTCCAATCGGATCAATATGCCTGACGTTGCCGAAGAGGTGCTGGAGCGCGGGGAGGCTGATCTGGTCTCTATGGCGCGCACTTTGTTGGCCGACCCTGAATTTATGCGCAAAGCGATTGAGGGCCGCGAGGATGAGATCAACACCTGCATTGCCTGCAATCAGGCGTGTCTTGACCATACGTTTGGCGGCAAGCTGACGTCTTGCCTGGTTAATCCGCGCGCTTGCCATGAGACCAAGCTCAATTATCTGCCTACGAAATCACCGAAGAAATTGGCAGTTGTCGGCGCTGGGCCAGCGGGTCTTGCCTATGCTGTCACAGCGGCGCAGCGCGGTCATGATGTGACTTTGTTTGAAGCGTCCGGCGAAATTGGCGGACAGTTCAATCTGGCCAAGCAAATTCCCGGCAAGGAAGAGTTTAACGAAACGATCCGCTATTTCAATCGGATGATCGAAGTGCATGGTATTGATCTGCGGCTGAATATGCGCGCCGATGCCAAACTGCTTAAAGACGCAGGGTTCGACCGGGTGATTATCTCCACTGGTATCACTCCGCGTGTGCCCGATATTGCGGGGATCGATCACCCTAAGGTCGCAGGCTATATTGATGTGATCCAAGGCAAAAAATCAGTGGGCGACCGTGTCGCAGTTGTGGGTGCAGGCGGCATTGGGTTCGATGTATGCGAGCTGATTTCGCATAGCGGGCCCTCCAGCGCGCTCGACCGCGATTTGTTTGCCGCAGAATGGGGCGTCGATTTTGAAAACCACCCACGCGGCGGCGTGACCGGCGTAGAGCCGCAAGTCACTCCGTCCCCGCGCGAGATATTCCTGCTGCAACGCAAGGAAACCAGCGTCGGCTCTGGCCTTGGCAAGACCACTGGTTGGACCCACCGGATCACGCTCAACCGGCGCGGCATCAAAATGATGAAGGCCGTGGAATATGAACGGATTGACGATGCCGGTCTGCATATTGTGCGCGATGGAATGCCCGAGGTGCTGGAAGTCGACACAGTCATAATCTGCGCAGGCCAAGAACCTTTGCGCGGGCTTTATGATGAATTGGTCGCGCAGGATGTGCCCGCCGATCTGATTGGCGGCGCGTTTGAGGCAGCAGAACTGGATGCCAAAGCTGCGATTAAACAGGCAAGCTATTTGGCCGCCGAGGTATAGTGGATTTAGCTTTGCGGATTGGCCGGACAGGACGGCAGGGCGCTATCCACTGGCGACCAGCTTTGCGCAGTATCGCTCCAAAAACTGCTGGTAATTTGGACCCAGTCTGAATTGTCGAGACTGCCAGCTTTTACAATATTGATCGCGTCCATTTCTTTGACGCGGCTCATAATCGGTGACCCGCATTCGGGACAAAATCCGCGGCTGACATGACTGCCGTCTTTGCCGGTGACTGTGTAATATTTCAGATCGCCCGTGCTTTGCATGGCGGCGGCGGGCACGATGATAATGGTGGCTTTGCCGCTGCCCGTGCTTTTTTGGCAATCGGTGCAATGGCAATGATGGGCAGAGAGGACTTGATCCTTGGGGAATTCATATTTCACCGCGCCGCATAGGCAGCCGCCTGAGGCTTTGGCGCTTGCTTGATCCGTCATATTATCGTCACCCCAATTACTTTATGCAGCTATGCTTAGCAGAGCTTTGGCTACATGCCGCCTGTCACTTGTCAGCATTCTCTTGGCAGCATTATGCCGATCCCGTCAGCCGCTCGCGCCAATATTGGGTGAAGAACAATCCGTCTGGATCGCGCTGTTCCCGCAAAGCCATAAAATCATCAAAGCGCGGCAAAGTGCTGCGGTAATGCGCGGCCCATTTGGGAAAGTCATAGCGCGGTACAAACTTGCCCCAATGCAAGCGGAAGGGCACTCCATTGTCTTTCAAAACATCCCAATATTGCTCGAAAAAGCCTTCATCGGCATTGGGTACATCGCGGTTGTCGCGGTACCAATAAAGGTCAAAGCGCACCGTGCCGTCCTTATATTCATCGCTCCCATCGGTGTAACCGGGGTCAAGCCAAGCGGAGGAAGCCGGACCGCCATAGACTTCGGTTGAGAAATAGCCTGTCGCCTCTGGTCCGCGCGCATTGAACAGATCGCGGTAGAGGTTCATCGCTTGTTTGGCATGGCCGATGGGCACCCAAATCTCGGTAAATTCTGTGCCCAAATAGACGTCATCGACGGTGTTATCCATGCACAGGCTGCGCCAATAATAATCATTGAAGCGCGTTTCTTGTCCCGGCTTTGTCATCGGGCTGAATGCGGGCAAGAGCTTAGGGAAAAGCGCGCGGGCACTGCCTTTGAATATGCTGAGTATCAATCCAATCAGCAGGACAAGCATAGCGACAAAGACCGCGCCCACATAGGCGAACAATCGCGCAATAAAGCCGCTGCCACTGCGTTTCATAACGGGGCCAAGCACAGCGAAATAATGGCTAATCTTATGGCAGAGCAAACCCATGATGCGCCTGACGCTATTATTGCCAAGCAGGACAAAGAATGTCGCGGCGGCCAATTGCATGGTTTGCCCTAGGAAGTTTGGCGTGAACTGCTGATAGGGGGCAAGGCCTGCATCCTTTGCCGGGACGCGCTTGGCTTCCCAAGTCTGTATCCGCTCAGCGCCCTTTTGCGGCCACCAGACCGTGCGTGTGTAAGGGCTGTCTTTCAAATGCTGCTCTAACGAGGGCTGGGTAGGCGAGCCATCGCCGAACAGATCCATCGGCGCCTCTGGCCCACTGACCGGCGTCATTTTCTCCGTGCCTTCAATATTATACATTGGCACAAGCTGCAGGCGCATTTTGGTGATGACCCCCATCAAGCCCATCGAGGTTGAAACCGCATCAAATTCCGCGCTGCCCTTTTCAATCCATTCCGCTTTGCCTGTGCCATCGACCATCCGAAAAGCGGTGGCATTGTCCCAAGCAAAACGCGTCGAACCGCCAGCTGAGCCGGTCGCAGTAAATCCCGCGAGCGTTTGGTGCGTTATCCCGCCAAGCGTGTTTACCGCCCAGCCTTTTGCGAAGATTTGGTGCAGGAAACTGTTCTCTAATGTCGAGACGCCAAAAGGGTCTTGCGGATCCCAGCCCAGATTGATGCCGGGCTGCGCCTCGACAATACCCGCAGCATCATCAACCCAGTCGATATTGCGCATCTTATCAAAGGCCATATTGATTTGACCATCTGCGGGCGGGTGTTGTTCCAGCGTACGATTGGGCGGGATGTCTCCCAGTGGATCGGTGTAAATACTCCAGGCAACAGAATGCGTCGCGCCTCGGCAACGCACCTGCTTTCCAGATGCGCGGGCATGCTGCACCAGCGCAATGATTTCTGCCTCATTGGCCGGATGATACAGCCCATCCTCGCCAATCGCGATTATATCCCTTGTCATCGTCAAAAGCCCCCACCTGGATTTGGGATAGCACTCTGGCGAGAATTACCGCGAAGTCAAAAAGGATAGCGGATAAACCCCTCACAACAGCCCGATGAGATGCCGAGGCCAAATGAGGCCAAGCGAGGCTAAACGAGGCCAGTTAAGGCAAGGCGCTGAAACCATAGGCCAATTATGAGGCTGTTTGAGGCGAAAACTAGCCAAAAAATCAGCTTACGTAACGTCACCCCTTTTTTGCTTGGCTGGGGTGCTGTACGGCTATGCCAGCGCGTCAAACCACGCGCATCAAAAGAGGTCATGGCAATGAATTTGGATTTTAGTGCAGAAGAGCTGGCGTTCCGCGATGAAGTGCGCGCCTTTATTGCAGAAAATTATCCCGAAGGCGTCGCGCCCGATGGTTTGCGCGATGATCTGACACCCGAAGATATGCTGGCTTGGCACAAGGTTTTGGGCAAAAAGGGCTGGTCAACGCCGGCTTGGCCAGAAGCGTATGGCGGCACCGGTTGGACCCCGACCCAGCGTTATATTTGGGGCGAGGAAAATGCGCGCGTCAACGCTGTGATGCCGCTGCCTTTCGGTGTGTCGATGGTTGGCCCTGTGATCTATACCTTTGGTAATGAAGAACAAAAGGCTCAGCATCTGCCCGGCATTCGCAGCGGTGATGTGTGGTGGTGCCAAGGCTATTCAGAGCCGGGCGCGGGCAGCGACCTTGCGTCATTGAAAACAACCGCCGTGCGTGATGGTGATCATTATGTGCTCAACGGTCAGAAAACTTGGACGACTTTGGCGCAGCATGCCGATTGGGGCTTCTTCCTTTGCCGCACAGATCCTGATGCGCCAAAACCTCAACAAGGCATTAGCTTTATCCTCGTCGATATGAAGACACCGGGTATTGAAGTGCGTCCAATCAAACTGATTGATGGCGGCTATGAGGTCAATGAAACATGGCTGACCGATGTTCGCGTTCCGGTTGAAAATCTTGTCGGTGAAGAAAACATGGGCTGGACCTATGCCAAGTTTTTGCTGGCGCATGAGCGCAGCGGGATTGCTGGTGTGGCGCGGTCAAAACGCGGTGTTGAAAAACTGCGTGAGATCGCAAAATCAGAACAACTTGATGGCGAGCCATTGATTGATGATTTTGATTTTGCACGCAAAGTGAGCCAGCTTGAGATTGATTTGAATGCCTTGGAAATTACCGAATTGCGCACGCTGGCAGGCGAGCAAGCGGGCAAGGGGCCGGGACCAGAAAGCTCCATCCTGAAAATCAAAGGCACGGAAATTCAGCAGCGTTTGACGGAACTGACATTGGAAGCAGTTGGCCATTACGGCACGCCGTTTTACCCCAGCATTTCGGACGCTGGTTCCAATGATTATCCGATCGGGCCGGACTATGCTCAGCATGCCAGCGCGACCTATTTCAACATGCGTAAAACGTCCATTTATGGCGGCTCTAACGAGATCCAGCGCAACATTATCACCAAGATGATCCTTGGCCTTTAAGGCTGTAAAACGGATCACGGGAGAACACCAAGATGGACTTTAATTTTACCGAAACACAAGACATGGTTCGCGACGGCCTTTCACGGTTAGTGCGCGAAAACTATGACTATGAAACCCGTAATGGTGTGATCGGCAGCGATACTGGTTGGCGACCTGAAATCTGGGCGCAATTGGCAGAGCTCGGCATTCTCGGCATGCCTTTCAGCGAAGACGATGGCGGCTTTGGCGGCGGGTCGATTGATAGCCTTGTCGTGATGGAAGAATTTGGCCGGGGCCTTGTGATCGAGCCCTTTGTGCCCACGGTTGTGTGCGCTGGCGGCTTTCTAAAACACGCTGGCACTGCGGCGCAAAAAGAAGAGAATATTGGCGGCATTGTCGATGGCAGCCGGATATTTGCCTTTGCCTACACTGAACCGCGCGGACGTTTCGATTGTGCGGATCTGGAAACTACCGCGAAGAAAGACGGCAGCGGATATGTTCTGAATGGTCACAAAGCGGTTGTAATCGGCGCGCCTTGGGCCAGCCATCTTATAATCACGGCTCGCACATCGGGCGGCCAGCGTGACCGCGACGGTGTCTCTGTCTTTGTCGTCGATAAGAGCGCTGATGGCGTTGTTACGCGCGATTATCCCACAGTGGATGGCCGCCGCGCATCAGAGGTGTATCTGGAAAACGTATCTGTGCCAGCAGAGGCGCTGATCGGTGAAGAGGGCGCAGCCCTGCCGCTGATCGAGCAAGTCACGGATGAGGCCATTGCGGCACAATGTGCAGAGGCATGCGGCGCGATGAAAGTCGCGCATACGTTGACGGTTGAATATTCGCGCACGCGCAAGCAATTTGGCGTGCCGATTGGCTCGTTCCAAGTTTTGCAG
>CALFEA010000055.1 GCA_937950385.1 uncultured Altererythrobacter sp.
GTGCGGCTTGGCCCAGAGGATGCGCTGAAATTTGCACGCGGCGATGAAGTGACCGCCACCACCGGGGCAAAAGCAAAGCTTGCCAGACCGCTCGATTTTCTCGTGATAGCTGACCATTCTGACGGCCTTGGCGCAACCCGCCGCCTTTATGATGCGCCGCGCCTTGGCGTGCAGGCTATGGGCGATGAGACCATGCTGCGCTGGTATGACATGATGCATGAAAGCCCCGAGCAATCGCAGCGCGCTATTGGCGAGCTGATCGCTGCGGCGGCAGCAGACACTTTGCCCGATGCGATGAATGATCCGGAGGCCAATAAAGAGGCGACCAAAGATATCTGGGAAACGCATCTCGATACGCTCGACCGCTATAATGAGCCGGGTGTTTTCACCGCTTTTGGCGGGTTTGAATATACGCTTATGCCGGGCGGAAACAATCTTCACCGCGTGGTGATGTTCCGCGATGGCAGCGACCGCACAAAACAAGTGTTGCCCTATCCCGGCCTTTCCACCACGCCAGAAGGCCTGTGGGACTATATGGATGGCTATGCCGAGGCGACCGGCGGACAGGCGCTGGCGATCCCGCATAATTCAAACCTTTCCAATGGCGATATGTTTGAGCTGACCATGCCCGATGGCGGGCCAATGACAGCGGAATATGCCCGCAAACGGGCGCGCAGTGAGCCGGTTGTCGAAGTCACACAGATTAAGGGCGACAGCGAGACTCACCCCTTCCTCTCACCCAATGACGAGATGGCGGGGTTTGGCGTAAAGGGCTGGGATCTGGGCAATCTGCCATTATCGGCCAAAACAACCAATGATATGCTGGCGGGCAATTACATCCGCTCTGCATTGAAGCGCGGCATTTCGCTCGAAGAGAAGCTGGGCGTGAACCCTTATGCCTTTGGCGTGATTGGCTCAACCGACAGCCACACGTCGCTGGCCACCGGCGATGAAGACAATTTCTACGGCAAGCATACCGGTAATGAACCATCGGTAGAAGACCGCGCCAATATGACGCAAAACCTTGGTACGCGCGTTGGCCGGTTCGGCTGGCATTATCTGGCGGGCGGCTATGCGGCGGCCTGGGCGCGCGGCAATACGCGGGCAGAGATTTTCGACGCCTTCAAACGCCGCGAGGTATACGCCACAACCGGCCCGCGCATGACCGTTCGTCTGTTTGCTGGATTTGATTTTAGCGACGCGGATTGGGACGGCGATTGGGTTAAGCGTGGCTATAATAATGGCGTGCCAATGGGCGGCAAATTGGTCGACAAAAAGCAAGCGCCAACGTTCTTGATCAGCGCGCTGAAAGACCCGGACGGGGCCAATCTTGACCGCGTTCAAGTGGTCAAAGGCTGGGTCGATCAATTCGATGTGGTGCGCGAAAAAGTCTATGATGTCGTGTGGAGCGATATGGATGGGGACCGCGCTTTGCAGGGCAATAAAGTTCCCGCTGTTGGCGATACCGTCAACCGCGAGGACGCGAGCTACACCAACACGATCGGCGCACCGGAATTGCGCGTGACATGGACGGATCCCGATTATCAATGGGGGCAGAAACAAGCGTTCTATTATGTCCGCGTTTTGGAGATTCCGACCCCGCGCTGGACCTTGTATGATGCCAAGCGTTTTGGGATCACATTGTCGAAAGCGGCGATGGCAGATGCGGTGGCGCAAGAGCGGGCCTATTCCTCGCCCGTATGGCTAACGATTGAGCCGGAAACTGATGGGAATGAGCCTGATGCGCCTGCGATCATGGATAAGGATACGGACGCTTAAGTGAGCGTAAGTGATAAGGTCCGCGATTGGCTAAAAGAGCCGCTGGTCCATTTCCTGATCGGCGGATTGTTGATCTATGCCTTGTTTGCCTGGCGGGGCGAGCCGGTGGACCCAGCCAGCAGAACCATCGAAATTAGCCGGTCAGACAGAGCGCAATTGTCGCTTGGTTTTGAGCGGATGATGGGGCGCTCGCCAACCGATGCAGAGCTCGACAATCAAGTGCAGCGTTTTGTGCGCGAAGAAGTGCTCTACCGCGAGGCTTTGCGGCTGGGGCTGGATGGCAATGACGGGGTCGTCCGGCGCCGATTGTCGCAGAAGATGGATTTGCTGGCGGCAGCTCAGGCCGAGACTGCCCAGCCAACCGATGAGACCTTGCAGGAATGGTATGAAGCGCATCCAGAGCGCTTCGCTGACACCTCGAGATACACATTAGATCAGACGTTTCAGTCAGATCTGGATGAGGCCAAAGCGCAGATCGCGGCGCTAAATGCGATGGCGGCAGGGGATGATTGGAATACTTTGAGCGAACCAATCAGCCTGCCTGCGTCACTATCGCAAATGCCGCGCAAAGAAGTGCTCGACCGGTTTGGGGAGCAATTTTTGGCCGGTATTGATGCGCTAAAACCGCGTGAGCTGTGGCAGGGGCCCGTCCGCTCAGGCTTTGGCTTTCATGGGGTGCGCTTGCGCGCAGTTGAGGTGGGCGAAGTGCCGCCGTTTGAGGAGGTGCGCAGCAAGGTCGAAAATGATTGGCGCACCGCGACTATCGCAGAGCGCAAAGAGCGCGGCTATGCGATCCTGCGCGAGGCTTACACTGTTGAGATTGCAGAGTAATGCGCATTTGGCTTGTGCTATTGGCGGTATTCCTTTGCATCGCTGCGCCGCTCAAAGCTGATGAAATCCGGCCCTTTGCGCTTGAGCTGCGCGAGATGGAGGCGGGCCAATGGTCGTTCAGCTGGAAACAGCCTTTGACTGCGGGCGGGGATAAATCTCTGGCCATTCCGCAAATCCCGCAAAATTGCGCATTTGTTGGCGATCCCGTGTCGCGCGAGGCGGATTTGGCGCTCATTGGTAATGCGCGGCTCGCCTGCGATGGATCGCTTGGCGGGCAGACATTTGCCCTGCCTCAGCTGGCCGGAAATGCGGATGCTTTGCTGCGGATTACGCCAATGGAGGGGGCGACACAAAGCTACCGCTTAACCGCAAGCGAGCCTGCGGCGGTGCTTGCCCAAGAACAATCCACGTGGGATGTCGCCCGCGATTATTTCATCATCGGTATGGAGCATATTCTGGCCGGATGGGATCATCTATTGTTCGTGATCGCGCTCGTCCTGCTCGTGGTTGGCGGCTGGTCTGTAGTCAAAGCGGCGACGGCATTCACTATCGCCCATTCGATCACTTTGGCGGCCACTGTGCTGGGGTTTACCGGCCTGCCGCAGGCTCCCGTTGAGGCGCTGATCGCATTGTCGATAGTGTTCCTTGCCGTGGAGCTTGCCCGCGGATTTTCCGGCGGTTTCCAAAACACCTGGACAAAACGTTTCCCATGGGCGGTCGCATTTGGATTTGGGCTGTTGCATGGTTTCGGATTTGCCGGAGCCTTGCGCGAAATTGGCCTGCCGCAGGGGGAAGTCCCCATTGCATTGCTCACTTTTAATCTCGGCGTTGAGGCTGGGCAATTGCTGGTGATTGCAGCGGTCATGATCCTGCGCGGCTTGATCCAGAAATTCGCCCCGCAAGCCGAGGTTGGGGCCCTGAAAATCACGACCTATGGCATTGGGATAATCGCCAGCTATTGGCTGATTGACCGGCTGCTGTGACGCGGCGAACTCAGCGCCGCTCAATTTTGCGTAAAACAATGCGGCGCGATTAGCTTGCCATTCACATGTTCGCTCCTACATTGGGCGTACAAGTGTAAGGAAAGCGCGCTCACATGAACGACGAAAACGACCCAAGAAACAGTGAAGATGGCGGTCCAGAAGGGCCCAACCCTTGGATCAAAAGCTTGATGATTTGGGGCGGTGTTTTCGTCGCCTTGCTGCTTGCTGTTTCTGTGTTCAGCAGCGGCAATCAACCCACGGGCGAGGAAATTGCTTACTCTGATTTCCGCGCGCAAGTGTCTGAAGGCTCTATCAAAGAGGTGAAGATCAGCCGAGAGACGATCACGGGCAAAACCACCAATGATAAGACTTTTACCACCGTGCGGGTCGAGGGTGATGACAGCCTGACGACATTGCTTGAAGAAAAAGGCGTGAAATTCTCCGGCCAAGCCGATGAGAAGGTGAGCGTCTTGCTGGTTATCCTACTCAATTCCCTGCCGTTTTTGCTGATCCTCGGGATCGCGTTCTTTGTGCTTCGCCAAGTGCAAAAAGGCGGCGGCGCGGGCGGTGCTATGGGTTTTGGCAAATCCAAAGCAAAAATGCTGACCGAACGTTCGGGCCGCGTCACTTTTGATGATGTCGCCGGTATTGATGAGGCGCGCGAGGAATTGGAAGAAATCGTTGAATTTCTGAAAGACCCGGCTCGCTTCTCCAAACTGGGCGGACAAATCCCCAAGGGTGCGTTGCTGGTCGGTTCACCTGGTACCGGTAAAACCCTGTTGGCGCGCGCAATTGCGGGCGAGGCAGGCGTGCCATTCTTCACCATTTCCGGCTCTGACTTTGTTGAAATGTTTGTCGGCGTCGGCGCAAGCCGTGTGCGCGATATGTTTGAGCAGGCCAAGAAAAATGCGCCCTGCATTGTCTTTATCGATGAGATTGATGCCGTTGGCCGCAGCCGCGGCGGCGGGCTTGGCAATTCCAATGATGAGCGCGAGCAAACGCTGAACCAACTTTTGGTTGAGATGGACGGCTTTGAAGCCAATGAAGGCATTATCATCATCGCGGCAACAAACCGCCCCGATGTGCTTGACCCTGCGCTGCTGCGCCCGGGCCG
>CALFEA010000056.1 GCA_937950385.1 uncultured Altererythrobacter sp.
TTTATCTCTCCGTTCAATTTTCCGCTCAATCTGGCCGCGCATAAGATAGCGCCTGCGATTGCGATGGGCTGTCCATTTGTGATGAAGCCGGCGTCCAAAACACCATTGGGCGCGATCATCATGGGCGAGGTTTTGGCGGAATGCGATATCTTGCCAGAGGGCGCGTTTTCGATCCTCCCCGCCAGCCGCGATGGGGCGGATTTGTTTACAACGGATGAGCGGCTCAAGCTGTTATCCTTCACCGGATCGCCCGGCGTTGGCTGGGATTTGAAGGCGAAGGCGGGCAAGAAGCCAGTGATCTTGGAGCTCGGCGGCAATGCGGCGGTGATCGTCGATAAGGACGCTGATCTCGATCACGCTTTGGAGCGCATTACCTTTGGTGCGTTCTACCAATCGGGCCAATCTTGCATTGGCGTGCAGCGGATCATCATTCACGAAGATATCTATGATGAATTCAAAGCCATGTTGGTGAAGCGCGCTGGCAGCTTGGTCGCAGGCGATCCGAAAGACCGCGACACATTCATCGGGCCGATGATCTCCACCAAAGAAGCGGAGCGTCTTAAAGGCTGGATTGATGATGCAGTCGGGGCGGGCGCTACCCTGCTTTGCGGCGGCGGATTGGACGGCGCGATGTTGGAGGCGACTTTGCTAGAAGGCGTGCCGCGCGATGCCGATGCGAACACCGAAGAAGCGTTTGGCCCGCTCGCCAATCTCACCAAATTCAGCGACTTTAACGAGGCGTTGGAACAGGTAAATGATAGCAAATTTGGCCTTCAAGCAGGCATCTTCACCCGTGATATTCAGCAAGTGCTCGATGCTTGGGATGTGCTCGATGTGGGCGGCGTTGTCGTGAACGATGTATCCTCCTACCGCGTCGACAATATGCCTTATGGCGGTGTCAAAGACTCCGGTCTGGGCCGCGAAGGCATCCGCTTTGCAATGGAAGATATGAGCGAAATTCGCAATCTGGTGATCCGCAGAAACTAAAGGCGCGGCTAAAGACGAAAAAGGGGCAGACAAGCGCGCGCATATTGCCGCCCTCATCTGCCCCCAAACGTGCCTGACCCATTCCCGTCCGGGCTCGTTTATGCGTCCACCAGCATTAGTACCGTCACGCTCACCACCATTCGGGGGTGCGGATAGACGCGGTGATCAATGCTGCTCACCAAAGCGTCTGCTACCAATTGACCGAGGATCGCAAACTCATGATCGGGCAGAACCGCGCTGAAAAGCTCGCCTGAGAGCACCGCTTCTGGCCCGTCAAAATCCAATGTCAGCTCGTGCCGCGAACCTGAGAATGTGACAGAGGCCCAGGCTTTTTCCTCATGCGTCAGCACCGTCGCATTGCCCGCAGCCAGCTCAATCAAGGCATCGCGTAGCCGGTCACCAGGAGTGCGTTTTGCACGGAACTTGCGGGCTTTTGTCTCTGGAATAACTCTATGCATGGACTTGTCCTCCGAGGGCTGATTTATATTCGTTCATGAAATGTTCTATACGACTTTGTGTTTCAGGGCGGGGTGTGCGGCCCATCCGCAAGTCCAATACAAAGCGCGGATCATGGGCTGCGAGCCGGCCAAACTTGGTTGCGGGCATGTTGTGATCACGCAGGAATTTCTCGATTGTTCTGATAAGCATTTTGCGGTCCCTTCGTATTGGCGATTCGTCCGGCTACCGGGCAGTGATTGGGCTGATGCAATAAAACTTGCCTTTTAAATCCTACATGTCTAGGAAAAATACATCATCGATGGATTAAAAGAAAGGAATGCAGTGGTAAATGATGTAAGCGGAGCGCGGGCAAGACTGCTTGAATTGGCGCAAAATAGTGGGTCTAGTCTCTCGTCCCTATCCGAGCTAATTGGACGAAATACAACGTATTTACAGCAGTTTATCCGTAAGGGTAGCCCGCGAAAGTTGGAGGAGAAGGATCGCCGCACGCTCGCGCAATTCTTTGGCGTCAATGAGATTGAGCTGGGCGCAGAGATAGAGGTAAAATCCTATCCTTCACCGACTGGAGCGCAAGAAAAACCCTTTGCTGTGCCGCGCGATTGGGTTGAAGTGCCGCGTTTGGACTTGGGGGCGTCGGCTGGGCCCGGCGCAATGGTAGACGGCGGCGAGCAAGCGTTTGATACGTTCCAATTCTCGGCCAATTGGCTGCGCGAACAAGGGCTCTCGAATGCGCAGCTCTCGGCCATTTCGGTGCAGGGCGACTCGATGGAGCCTTTGCTTCGTGATGGCGATGAGATCCTCGTCGACCGCGCCACAGCGACTTTCCGCGATGGTGTTTATGTTGTGCGGCTGGGCGAGAGTTTGATGGTGAAGCGGGTTGCGGCTGGCGCGCCGGGGCGCTTTGCACTCATCAGCCAGAATATGGCCTATCCCCCCATTGATGTTGCAGCAGAAGAGCTAGAGATTATCGGCCGCGTCGTTTGGAAAAGTGGGCGGCTGTGATGGGGGAAACAGCCGTCAGAATGGTCCGTTGGCTGGCTGCTGCTTTGGTTATTTGTACGGTCTTCTTGGCGGCGACAGCAGGGTGGCTGTGGAGCAACAGCCATCTGAAGGTAATCCAATCCTCGGCTCTCGACGAGACGCGGCAATACCGTGTTTTTAATCCAAGCTCTGACGGTATGTTGTTTTATTCACTCGATGGCCAAAGTATGCGTCACTCTCTCATTCCGGCAACGATTTTCACGCTGCGAGCGTTCTTGCTTCGAAAGCAGCCTCCCAAGCTCGTTGCTATTCACTCTGGAAATACTCGCGATATTGATTTTCGAAACGAGAACAGCACGCCCGCTTATTGGCGTCCGGCCATTGTTGGACATGCTTACAAGTTCGATCAATTTCTTCTTGATGAGCTTAGACCCGAATTGGAGTATGGATCGTCAGCAACACCACAAGTTTATTTGTTGGGGCATTCGCTTGCTGGTTTGTACGCGCTTGATTTGGCCTCTCGGAAGCCATCAGAGTTTTCGGGTGTGGTGGCGTTTGCACCCACATTCAGCCACGACACTTCAATCGCCAATAGGCTTACACGTGCCTGCGCACATGGGGTTTTTCTTTATGCAAATTGGGGTCTGGAAAGTGCGAGGGATAGCGAAGTGTTCGATGACACGGCAAGGCACTGGAAGTCGGATCCAGCGTGTAAAGATGTTATGATTTCCAGCCATTTGGGATCGTTTCATCAGACGATTATGCTCTCGGGACAGATTGAGTTAGCGGCCCGCTATATTGAGTGAGCCTTAGCAACCGTGCTTGCATTCCGCCCGTACCCAAGCCACATCTCACCTCATGACCGAAACACTCAAACCGACACCGCCGATGAAGGCTGCTATCCTTCCCGTCACGCCTTTGCAGCAGAACTGCTCGCTGATCTGGTGCACTAAGACGATGCGCGGCGCGCTGACCGATCCGGGTGGTGACTTGGATAAACTCAAAGCAGCGGTCGCTAAATCCGGTGTGACCTTGGAGAAAATCCTGATCACCCACGGTCATATCGATCATTGCGGGGAAAGCGGTATCTTGGCCAAAGAACTCGGCATACCGATCGAAGGCCCGCATGAAGACGACCGGTTCTGGATCTCGCGGCTCGATGAAGACGGCAAGAAATACGGCATCAATGGCGAAATCTTCGAACCCGATCGCTGGCTCGCTGATGGCGATACCGTCACCGTTGGTGAGCTAACCCTCGACGTGATCCATTGCCCCGGCCACACG
>CALFEA010000057.1 GCA_937950385.1 uncultured Altererythrobacter sp.
GGGCAATATTTATCAAGGATAGCGCGCCCGCCATTTGCACAAAAACAATTGCACATGACAATGCGCCAATGCGCGGGATTAGCGTCATCATTCCAAGCTTGCGCGACATGAAAGTGAAGAGCAGCAAGGCACCTCCAATCCGCAGACTCTCACCTAATAAAAACCATGCGACGGTAGCGGCGCCTGGCAAAAAGCTTTCAGAAAAAAGCAGTTTTACGATAAATGGATAAAGCGGCGCGCATAGGAAGGCCAAAGCCCCGCCAGCTATTGGCAGCATCAATGCGGCAGCCAATAGCTTGCGATAATTTTGCGACCATGGGCGCTCTTCTAGTTGGTCCCAGCGCACGACTGTAATACCCGCTACAGAGTTGAAGAATATGCCAACCAGTAGTGCAAGTTGCAGGCCTGGCTGGATCAATCCGACGCCAGTCGCGCCAAATTGAACCGCAGCGGTGCTCCGCAAATAGAACCCAATGAGCGGCTCAAGCAGCAGACCCAAGGTAATCGGCAGTGCGGTGGCAAGCACAGGGTTAATCGCTGGCATATGCGTTATCCTGCGCCAATCGATCAAGCTTTTCGCGCTTGCGCCAATTACGGTCAATCCTGATATGGCCAGCATCAGCGGTGATAGCACAACAAACACCATTGGCTCGCGGATGCCTTGCCACAATAGCAATGAGGTTATCATCAAATTTGCAGCCGCGCCTGCGACTAAAGCTTTGGCTAGCGGCTTGGCCAATCCTAGCCCCAAAAACACGCCTGCGACCAAACGCCATAGGCCCGCTGCGATCAAAGCAATAGCAATAGCTAAAAGGGCAATCACTACGCCAATACGTTGCGGCACGACCGCCAAATAGATCAAGGCGGTAATGGGTATAGCCAGCGCCAAAAGACATACGAAAAGACCGGCGCAGGTGGAGGTGATATCCGCTGCGCTATGCTGCGCGTTTTTGCGGGCAAGCTCACGATTGAGCGCGTCGCTTGATCCACTAGCAGAGGCAATGGTCGCCGTTTCTATCAGGGATGTGACCAACGCCATCCAGCCAATGCCGGCCGGGCCAAGTGCCAATGCAAGCAGCTTATTGCGAACCAAAACAATCAGCACATTGGCAAAAGTGCCGCCTGAACTGATCAGCCCAGCGCGAATATGCTGCTTAAAAGCTGCCAATGATTTCTTGCCCCTTCCGATGCTGCGGAGAGCCTAACCATTAAAGATGGTGCGAACAATTTTTAAGTTGGCTGATTTTTCAGCCTCTCGTCTCACGATGCAAAAAGGGCGCGGCCAGCCTCGGATAACTGGGCTGTGTTTTGCCCAAATTCTCCGAATGACTTGCCGCGCCCCAACGCCGATATCAGTGGCAATAGTGGATTTAGTAATCGCTTCCAGAAGGAGCCAAAGTGCCGCGCGTATTTTGGCCGCGCGCATTGCGCACAGCGGCCGGTTTTTGGTTTTGAACCAATGCGCCTTGTGCATCAGGCTTGAAGTTGCCGGTGGCAACGTTGACGAATAGATCGCTCGCATCACCGCCGATTGTTGTGCCAATGGCGCCAGCTGCGCTATGCGCTCCGCTGTGCAAATGATTATCGGCAATAGTGACATCGCCATCCTGCGCGCCGGTGAAAGTGACATCGCGCAAGCTATTATTGGCGATCAGGCAATAGGCATCGAGATTGAAGCCCGTCATATCTGTTCGCACGGCAAGCGCTTGATTGGCCAATGTGCAATGGGCGATGACCACGTGACTATGTGCGACACCGCTGCGACCAATTTGGCTGAGAAGAATATCAGGATCCCAATAATCACTCGCCACCGGATCATTCCAAAATGCGCAATTGAAGAACACATAATCTCTTGCATCATTGTTGGATGAAATGAAGATGTTCTGCGTCTGGGCCGAAAGCACGCAATTGTCATAGGCAATCACATTTTCGCTGACATTGTTAAAGCGTTGCTGGAACCAATCGCCATGCCGGTCAAAGCTGGTCATCACTATCAGAGCGGCGCTCTTACAATCGGTCGCGCCAAAACCATAACCTTTGAGGCCCGCCAAAGTTGCTCCCGAAGCGCGGCGCGAATTGTCGAGCACTGTGGCGGTAAAGCCTACGCCCAAACTATTGAGCCAATCGGCGACATTTTGGATGGTGTAGCCATCGCCAGCCGCTCCCGAATAGTGGTTGAATGTGTCACCAATATTGAAGCTAGCGCTGTTTGCGCCCCATCGTGCAGTGATCAGAGCATTTGAAGGGTCAACAGCGCCGGTTCTCTCCAATGTCGCAGTGGTTTCTGTGCCACTATAAAGCACTTCCATTGAGGGCACATCATCATTGAGGCTATTGTCGGAATGATCGAAAACTTCTGAGCCCACAATGCAGCGCGCATCAGCAAAAATGTCTTCTGTGAGGCGAGAGAACCGGCCGCCGCGAACCAAATTGGCATCGAGGCAAGCATTGGCAATCTCGGTCGCGGTGCATTCAAGGAACCACGCGTTTCCGCGAACCGTCCAACCGATATAGCGAGGGCCGCCGCGCCACAAAGCATCGCGTCCTGCTGGATCGGAATTGGTCATATTAACCCCTTCCAACACATGTTCGCGCGGTTGGTTCTCTCGGTATATTTCGCTGACGTAGCGAAAATCAATCGTGATCCGCTCGCCCTTAAACCAAAGGCCATTGATCTTTGGCCTCATGAATGCGGTGGTGTCGCTGACATAGCTGGACTTGCTGATAGTGACCGGTTCACTGGCTGTAATCGTGCAATATCCGGTTGGGGCATATGTGCCGCCGCCGCTTGTCAGATCGAAAGAACCCGCCTCAGCAAAATGCACATGCGGGTTTTCTGCTGATTGCGCTTTGAGATAGGCAAATGCTGCGTCGGGTGATTGATAGCGCTGGCCAGCAATCTCTGTTTGCGATGGAGCAACGGTTAGTTCTAAATCATGCAATTGCGCACGCGGATGGAAGGCAAAGGGGCCTATAATTCGCGATTGCATCGACGCGTCTGCGGGGACAGCCTCAACGTAGAGATTGCCGCTGCCGGTCATATTGGCAGGTCGCTTGATTTTCAGCCACAAGCCCAAATAGCTGGCATCATGGCCGTTCACATCATCAAACTCGTAATAGCTTGGTTCTGTGATTGAATGAGAGGTGCCTTCGAAGTGGAAAATCACTTCGCTTAGGCCCAAATTCTCGAACAGCGATCCGCCATTATTGGCGGCCGCCGCGACACCCACCACCAAATCGTCAGTAAAGAATTGATCAGGCGGGATCAGTAGCCGGCAGGCTGGCTTAGCCGTGGTGCGAACAGGATCGCTGGGAACAATGGTAAAGCCTGATCCGAGCGTGCCATCCCAGCCAATCGCCGGTTCAAGCACAGCCATCTGCACAGCCTCGACGACGGAATATCGTCTGCCTTTTCGGGATTGTGGCGAAAACCCGAAGCCCGGCATTAAGCAAGCCCGATCAGATTGCTCGCGCTGGTACCCGCTTCGCGTACCGCGCTCACCCGGACATCAAGGATGGCACCGCTTGGCAAATTTCGAAAGGTCACATCTTGTACTGCGCGTAAGGGACGCAAAGTCACATCGCCGCCATCGCCAATATACAACGCTTTGGTGATTTGCGGCAGTTCGGCAGTGTCATTGGGTGTAATGACAAAAGCTTCTTCTGCAGGTGCAGTGAGACTATCGGCGACGTGTTCAAATTTATCTTGGGGCATTATCGAATCTCCTAAAGAACAATTAGGGAACGCGAAGTAGTGCAGCATAGCATCTGTAGGAAAGTGATTTTATTTTCGGCTAATCAGCTTTGCAGTTGCACAGGGGATATTGCAGGTTCAAAGTCTGATCGGGAAGGAAGTTTTTGAGAGTGGCAAGCCGCGACCTTGCAATTGCAGAGAGTTTGGGCAGCAAGACGCTTGGCGTCTCGCGCAATAATTGGCGTGCGCAAACACATGGCGGCGGGGCTGCGGCATTGCTGGGCATTGTACCATTGCTCATCCTGATTGGTTCGGTCCTGCTTCCACCAGAGTTTCGGATCACCGTCGCGGGCCAAACATTCTACTCATACCGCTTGGTTTGTTTTGCCCTCGTGCCATGGCTGCTTTTTCGGATGCTTAGGGGCTATTACCAACCGGCGTTGCCAGATCTGTTTATCGTTGCTGGTGCCCTTTGGATGGTTGCATCATTTGTGGGATTTTATGGATTTGAACGAGGCTTTCCCTCGGGAGCTGCCTATGCGCTCGATACTGTGCTCGCATTCTTGATTGCCCGCGTTTCCATTCAAAACCTTGCAGATTTTCGCCGTATCTTGGTCATCGCAGCGCCGGTATTTTTCACATTTGGTGTCTTGCTTGCGGCAGAGGCGATCGTCCAAACCCCGTTTATTCGCAATTTGGCGCAGACAGTGTTCTCGCCGCTGACAGCAACTGAGTTTGGCTCCTCAGAGGATCTGGCTGTTTTTGTTGATACGCGGTTTGGATTGCTGCGTGCAACCGGGCCATTCTCGCATCCTATTTTGGCGGGCTTGTTCTTTTCAAGCCTATTGGGGCTGTATTTGGGGTCTCGGCTGCGTTCATGGCCGCTTTACGCGGGAATTGGGGCAGGGGTGCTGTCCATTTTTTCTCTCAGCTCGGCAGCTTTATTATCGTTGATCGTGATCATTGGGCTTTACACCTATGATTTCATACAGCGGGCGGTCGCAATACTGAATTGGAAGCTATTTGCGCTCTTTTCAGCGATTGGATTGGTGCTGCTGCAAATGGTCTCACAAGGCGGCCTTATATCCATTCTCATCCGTTTTACTCTCAATCCTCAGACAGGGTACTACCGCCTATTGATTTGGGAATATGGCAGCCAATCGGTTGCCAAAAACCCATTGTTTGGGATTGGATTTACGCCTTATGAGAGATTGCCTTGGATGAGTGAAAGCGTGGATGCATTTTGGTTGTCGATGGCAGTGAGGCACGGTCTAATCACGCCCATGTGCTTTTTTGCGGCCAATATGCTCGCAATAGTCATGTTGACCAATGTCATTGGCAAAGCCGAGCATGGCGATCGCAACACCTATTTTGGAATTGCCGTTGCGCTCTTTGTAATGGCGCTGATGGGGTTCACGGTGAGTTTCTTTGGAGCAATTGCCACTTGGTATTTTGTGCTTTTGGGCATCGGAATATCTTTGGCATTGGGGGCACAGAACCAAGCTTCGGAGGTGGGCCAATGAGTTTGCACCGTCTGTCTGGATTGCGCGGAATATTGGTTGGCCTAAGGCGCATTTTCTTCACTAAAGTTATGGGTATGGATCTCCACCCCACAGTGCGCCTGTCATTGTCGGCTAAACCGGACATGACATTCCCAAAGGGGGTGCATGTTGGCCCTTACAGCTACATTACCTTTGGCGCGCGCGTGCTCACCCATGACCGAACGCGCGGGCTTTATTGTCACACACGCATTGGTGCCAATTGCTTCATCGGCGGTGAAAGTATCATTTTGCCTGGCGTCACGATTGGCGACAATTGCGTGGTCGGTGCGGGCAGTGTGGTGACCAAAGACGTGCCTCCCCGATCAGTGGTCGCGGGCAATCCTGCGAAGATCATTCAGTCTGATATTGAAGTTGGTCGCTATGGGCGTTTTGTTGATGCTGACGAGACAGAGCGTGCATTGAGGGCGCAAGACCAAGCGGCCGGCGCTCTGCCAAGCGGCAAATGGGGCCAAGATTAAAATGCTTGAAAAAGCAGCGAGTCAGAATGCTGCAGAGGCGCCGCTTGTATCGATAATGCTGGTCAATTGGAACACTTGCAGCATGACGCTTGAATGCTTGGCATCGATCTATGCTGAGACACGCACCACGCATTTTGAGGTGATAGTCGTCGACAATGCCTCAAGCGATGGTTCAGCAGAGGCGATTGCAGAGCAATTTCCTCAAGTCACGCTTATGGCGGAACAGCGCAACCACGGCTTTGCCCATGCCACCAATATTTCTGTCGCAAGAGCAAGGGGGCAATATGTCCTGCTGCTCAATACAGACACCGTTGTCCAAAATGGGGCGATCGATGAGCTGGTGGCTTTTGCCAAGGCGCGCCCAGAGGCCAAGATTTGGGGCGGGCGGACAGCATTTGGCGATGGCGCGCTCAATCCGACTTCTGCTTGGGGCAAGATTACACCATGGAGCGTGACCTGCATGGCGACGGGATTGGCGGCCATGTTGCCAAATTCCAGCCTGTTCAATCCGGAATGCTATGGTGGCTGGCAGCGGGATAGCGAGCGGCCCGTTGACATTGTTCAAGGCGCATTTTTCCTAATTGAGCGCGAATTTTGGGATAAGCT
>CALFEA010000058.1 GCA_937950385.1 uncultured Altererythrobacter sp.
AACCGCCCGTCAAAAAACCGCCCCAGCCCACCACTACCGAAAAGGAATTGCGCGCCGCGCAAGGCATCGCAGACCGCGGCGCTGAACGCATGCACAAAACCTTCCTTGCTGCCCGGCTTGGCAAGACTTTGAATGTACGCGCGGTTGAACCGGTGGTTGGCGATATCCTCGATTCTGTGCGCCGCAATCCTCAGGCGCTTTCGGGCCTGATGCGCTGCAAGCTCAAGAACGAGCTAACCTATCATCACGCTCTCGCTGTTAGCGCGCTAATGGTGTCGCTGGGCCGCCAAATGAAATTGCCGGAAAAGGAAATTCGCGAAGCAGGTATGGCCGGCCTGTTCCTCGATATTGGGATTAATCATCTGCCGCAAAACCATACCCCGCCAAGCGGCGATTTCCGCGATGCAGAGCCTCATATATGGCAGCAGCATGTTGTGCTGGGCCACCGGGCGCTGCTCAATGATGACAGCCTGCCTCGCTCGGTTGTGGATGCGTGTCTGCACCATCATGAACGGATGGATGGCACCGGCTATCCCGGCGGGCTTGCCGCAGAGGAAATTGGGCAGATCGGGCGCATGGCTGCGATTTGCGACAGCTTCGATTTTATGCTGTCTGCCAGCGAAACGTCCGCTGCATTGGACCCAGCCGCCGCAATCCAGAAGATGCAAACACTCAAAGGTGCATTTGACCAAGATATTCTACGCAAATTCGTGGAGTCGGTAGGGCTTTATCCCGTCGGCTCTTTTGTTGAATTGCGCAGCGGCAAGCTGGCGATGGTGATCGATGAAGACCCTAAGGACAAAGCCCGGCCTGTGGTCCAGGCCTTCTATTCCTGCCTAACCGAAGAACGCGTTTTAGCGCACCGGGTTGAGCTGGCGAAAAGCGATGGCAAGGATGACATTATCGGCATGGCAGACCTCAGAGCCATCGATATTTTCGACGAGGCATCCTTGCGTGATCTGCTATTCCTCGGCGCGCATAAATTCACCGCGGATTAGCAGTCGGAGGGCTGCGGTCCATTGTTCACTTGAATGCAGAATCGTAAGACAGTTTGCGAAGAGCCTAGTTGAATATTCATTTCTGGCCCAGAAAACACCCGGCCAATCCTGTTCCGCTGCGCAAACCGGCTTAGTCTTACAATTATCACATGGCATCACCATATTGTAGATACGTCGCTGCGATGCAATTGTTGCAGCACTGTCTGACGGTGCCTCTTTTCGATCAAAATCCATTTGATTGGCTTTCCTGAGGCAAGATTAGCGATCGCCATTTCGGATGCTTGACAGACCGGCATGTGCGAGCACATTCAAGGAAAGCCCAATGGCCAAATCACAACGCAAATCTAAGCGCGAGCTTCGCAAGCCAAAGGCTGAGAAGGTCAAAACCAACGCATCCAACCCATCACAAAAATCGGGCGTTGTTGCCGGTCTCGAACATATGAAATCGGGGCGCGGTAAGTAGGCCGAGATGGAAGGGCCTAGCGCCGCAACGTGCCTTGCTGAACAGGCGCGGCAATTGCAAATTTCAAAGACCCATCCCTTGCTCAATCGGCGCAATATTGCCGCCAAGGCGGCTAATGCTTGGGGCGAAGAAGCATTGCTAGCAGAAGAGCGTGAATCAGATCAGCGCGGCCCATTGAGCAAGCAAGACGCGGCTATCGCTAAACAATTTGCCGATGACGCATTGGCCAGAAGGCGTAAGAATGCCCGTTAGATATATGATCGTTGCCGGGCTTTTGGTGCTGCTGGCGATAGTGCTGATAACGCTTAGCTTTGCCTTGTTTCGTCAGTGGAAATTAAATCGCAAGGACTGAACGCGCCAAGCCTATTCGCTATCCATTTCAATCAAATATGGCGCAACAAAACCCGCATAGGCATCTTTGCGTAATTGGTTCAGATCTTTCCATCCAGTAATCGAACTGCGGCAAATGGTCTTGCCGCAAGCGCATGGCCCCGGGAAATGCTCGATCCGGTAATTGCGCATAGCATAGTCATAGGTCGCCTCATCCTCCGCCGAAATATGGCGCAATGCAACGATATCATGACCGCCGCTATCATTGATATTAATCCCGCAATTCGGATCGCAAGAATGATTGAATTTTGAACCCAATCCTGAGTGAAAACCGAAACTCGTCTTGCCGATTTGCGAGGCATGAGAATGGTTTTTAATCGGGGTATTATCAAGCACGCCGACATATAATGTGTCGCCGCGCTCAAACGATTTGAGCGCAAAGATCCCTTGGCCGCGGCCCGGCGTATCGCGCTCTTCGATAAGGTGAGTCATGTGCGTTTCCTTGTGGAAGATGTCAGGGCTGGATTGCGCATGTTAAAGGCAGGGTATTGCGCCACGCCCAGCTTTTTGCGCGCCGTTCTCAGCGATTTTTCATAATCATAGACAAGGCTGCGTTTGCCGAAGGGAGGCGTTTCAGCCGCACCCTTCATCAAGGCCATCTGGTGATCATATAGCAATTTCTTGAAGTTCAATTCACGTCTCCCGAATGCGGGAGCGCAATTGTCTCTCAGCCGAAGGGGCGCACGAATGGTGTCCCTCGATGAAAACGATATGGTGATGCGATCGGTGATTTACAAGCAGATCACCATCGATACTCAAGGGCCTGCCGGACCAAAAGGCTTCGGATAAGTGAGGCTTTTCTTTGACGTCAGCTTTCTATCCCAAAACCAAACCGCAATTACGCTGTTTGATCCAGAGCAGACGCTTACTGCACCCCGCATTTTCCTACAGGCGAAGCTTTCGGTAAGAGCTGGCACCATCCAGTCTCAAAAGATCGCTGGAAATCATGCTTCTTACCCAGAGCAATTTAGCCCAAAGGTGACAAACAGGCTGTGCGCCCCCGTGTCCTTCACCCATGGCAATTTTTGCGCAAAGTGTTGAAATTATGAAGTAAAACCTAAGAAAACCGAAAGTGACACGGTGTAACCTTTGTCACCTTCGCGCCGCGAGGGAGAAGCCGCTCTAAATCTCGACCTGACTGCCCAATTCCACCACGCGGTTGGTCGGCAAGCGGAAAAATTCCATCGCCGTTGCCGCATTGCGCAGCATCCAGGCAAAGATTTTCTCCCGCCAAATCGGCATTCCCGGTTTGTCGCTCGGCAGCAGAGTTTGGCGCGACAAGAAGAAGCTGGTTTGCATCATATCAAACTCGCCCCCGCACTGCTTCATCTGCATTAAGCCTTCGGGAACATTGGTTTCTTCCATAAAGCCATAGTGCAAAACAGCGCGGAAAAACCCATCGCCCATATCGCGATATTCGCAGCGATTGGCCGGATCAACATAGGGCACATCGCCAATATCAACGGTGAGGATCACAACGCGCTCATGCAGCACCTTATTGTGCTTGATATTGTGGAGCAGCGCAGAGGGAACGCCCTCTGTCGTCGAGGCCATAAAGATCGCGGTGCCGGGCACTCTGGTGGCTGAGTTCTTGGCCGATTTGGCGAAGATTTCCATCGGCAATGCGACCTCGCTCATCCGCTCGCGCATCAATTTACGGCCCTTCGCCCAAGTCGTCAGCAGCAGAAATGCGATAAAGCCGACCAATAATGGGAACCAGCCGCCATCCGGAACCTTGGTCAAATTGGCTGCAAAATAGGCGCCATCAACGATCAGGAACACCGCCACAATGGGCACAGCATACCACCATTTCCACTTCCACACGCCGATCAGCAGCACCGCCATCAGCAGCGTATCAATCGTCACCGCACCCGTCACCGCAATACCGTAAGCATTGGCGAGGTTGGACGATGTTTGGAATGTCAGCACAAGGATAATCACCGCGACCATCAGCGCCCAATTGATGAACGGAATATAGATCTGACCGCCCTCAGTTTCCGACGTATGGCGGATTGAAAGGCGGGGGATATAGCCCATTTGGATCGCTTGATGGGTGATCGAAAACGCGCCGGAAATCACCGCTTGGCTGGCGATAAATGTAGCGACAGTCGCTAGGAACACCAGCGGCAGGCGCCATTCCTCAGAGGCCAAGAAGAAGAACGGGTTTTGGATGGCTTCGGCGGCAAGTTGAGGCGGCAGGCCAATCACCATCGCCCCTTGGCCAAAATAGTTGAGCAGCAAGCACGGCATAACAAAACCGAACCATGACAAGCGCATGGGCCCACGCCCGAAGTGCCCCATGTCGGAATAGAGCGCCTCTGAGCCGGTCACAGCAAGAACAACCGAACCAAGGGCCAAGAATGCCATGGTTCCATCGAGGATAAAGAAATTGACCGCGTGATAGGGGCTGAGCGCCCACAATATCTCAGGCGTATGGAATATCTGCCAAGCGCCCATCGCAGCGATCACGGTGAAATAGACGATCATAACCGGCGCAAACAGCATGCCGACTTTCGCTGTGCCGCGCTTTTGCAGCATGAACAGGAACACCAGCAAGCCCAGCGCAATCGGGATCACATATTCTTGTAAGCCGGGATCGACCACCGTTAGGCCCTCAACCGCAGACAGCACCGAAATTGCCGGCGTAATCATGGAGTCGCCATAAAATAGCGAGGTCGCAAAAACGCCAAGCAGCAGCGCAATCCAGCCATACTTGGACTTATTGAGCTGCCCTGAAATCAGCGCAACAAGGGCGAGGCTGCCGCCCTGCCCCTTATTATCCGCGCGCATTAGGATTGTGACATATTGGATCGCCACAACCAGCACCATCGACCAGAAAATCAGGCTGATGACGCCCAGCACATGGGCATCATCAAGCTGCACGTTAGAGCGCCCGACAAAGGTTTCGCGAAAGGCATAAAGCGGGCTGGTGCCGATATCGCCAAAAACGATACCGATCGCCCCCACAGCCAAAGCGGTTTTACCCGACTTGGCATGCGTCTGACCATGTGCGGGGCTTTGGCCTTGCCCCGGTCCTGGCCCAGCTGGCGCTGTCTGATCACTCATACGAGGAGGATTTCCCGAATTATGCCCGGTACTGCCCGTTTGGCCCGAAATGCGATTGACCAAAAGGTTCCGAATGAACCGATCAGCACCGCGAAGGCGCGGCGACTAGCACCGCGAACCGTGTCCTGCAACCGCCGCCGTGCTAACTGGATTATTGCGCTTGCTCTGCGGGGGCCTCAACTGGCGCAGGAGCGCCCTGAACGCCGGATTGCGCAAGCATCGCATCAAGGCGCTGAAGGCGAACTTCCAATTCCTCGCGCCATGTCGCGTCCTCAGGCGCATTGGCGAGCATATCGGCCCACACGCCGCGCGCCTCACCCGGCCGGCCTGAGCGCAGCAGAGCCACACCTAGGTAATAGGCAATTCCGGGATGGCCGGGCGCGGCTGCATCGGCCTTGCCGTAAGCATAAAGCGAAGCAGGCGTTAGCTGCCCATCGGCATGTTCAACCAAAGCATTGGCAAGCGCCAGCCAACCCTCCGCATGATCGGGGTTATTGGCCAAGCCATTGCGCAGCAGCCCTGCCGCATCGGCAAACCGGCCGCGCCGCGCAAAGCCGTCCGATGTCACCAAATAGGCAGGCGGCTGAATGTCAGGATTGAACAAAGCGCGCCGCGCGGTGACCATGCCCTCGCCCGCTTCTTGTTTGGAGGCGGCGATGCCTTCTTTGGGTGCGCCCGGCATTTCAGGGGCGGCTTGGGTCGCATATCCGGCAAGGCCAAACACCAAAACGGCGGCAAACAAAGTCCATCCGCGCCGCTCCAACCGCAAGGCAAATACCGCAATAGCAAAGGCGGCCAATGCCAGAACAATTATAGGAAACCAGCTCATGATACCTCACCCGCCTGTTTGGATTTGCAGCCAATTCGGCTCCACAAAATACCGCCCGCAATCAATAGCAGGACCAGCGGAATGGTGAATAGCGGCCATGTGGTCGAGCTGACCGTGGGCGCATAGCTGACATAGTCCCCGTAACGCTGAACCAGCCAAGCGCGGATCGCCTCTGGATCCTCGCCTGCTTGAATGCGGCTGCGGACCTGATGCCGCATATCGCCCGCCATCGGCGCATCGCTGTCAGCAATCGACTGCGACTGGCATTTGAGGCAACGCAATGTGTGCATCAATTCCAGCGCGGCGGCTTCTTTCGCCGGATCATCCAATTGCTGATAGGCCAATGGCGCAGGCGGCAAAGATTGCTGGGCCAATGCAGGCGATACGCAAAGCGCAGCAATGAAAAGGATCAGAGCTCTCATTTCGCCTCTTCCAGTTTTTGCAGCAATTTGGGCACGTCGCCCGCGCGCACATCGCCAATATGTTGGTGCGTGATAATGCCCTGCCCGTCGATTACGAAGGTTTCAGGTACGCCAGATGAGCCGATCTCAAGCTGGATTTCGGACAAGTCATCGGCGCCAATGCGCGAATAAGGATTGCCATGCTGCGCTAAAAATCGCGCCAAATCTTGCGGCCGGTCACGAATAGCCACGCCGACAATATCGACACCAGCATCTTTCAGCCGCTCCAAATGCGGAGCCTCAGCAATGCACGGCAGGCACCAACTGGCCCAGATATTGAGCAGCTTGGGCTTGCCGTCTTTAAAATCTGCCAGCGATGCGCCCGGCTGTCCCAAATTGGCGGGGCGAAGATCGAATTCAGGTAATGGCTTGCCGACCATTTTGCTTTCGACAAACTCATCCTTGGGCTGCGTTAATTGATAGCCCGCCAGCCCTGCAAACAGAGCAAACAGCATCAGCGGTATCCACAGTGTG
>CALFEA010000059.1 GCA_937950385.1 uncultured Altererythrobacter sp.
AGGGCGCTTAAATCAATGCCGTTCGCCTCGGCGAGTTTGCGCGCAGTTGGGGACGCGGCAGGACCCTCTTTAGCGGCAGGCGCTGCTGCGGGTGCAGGCGTAGGCGCTGGAGCGGCCGCAGGTGCGGCGCTTAAATCGCCCGCATCTTCGCCCTCTTCCACCAGCATCGCAATATCCGCGCCAACCGCAACGTTTTCTGTGCCTTCTTCGACGAGGATCGCGCCAATCACGCCTTCATCCACCGCTTCAAATTCCATTGTCGCTTTGTCGGTTTCAATCTCGGCCATGATATCGCCGGAATTGACTGTATCGCCCACTTTAACCAGCCATTTGGATAGCGTCCCCTCTTCCATGGTTGGAGACAGAGCGGGCATCTTGATTGCGATTGGCATTGCCGAACAATTTCCTTGGGAGTTGACGTTACGGTTTTGTGGTACAAGCTCTGACGAATTTACACCGTTTGAGCAAGCATCTTGCGAAGAATACGTTTTCAGCCGATATCTGGCATCAAAGGGGTACGGGTCAATGCGTGTTTTTCTAGTGGTGATGGATGATACAGACGAAGCGCGTGCGGCCTTGCGCTTTGCAGCGCGGCGGGCCGCAGCGGTCGAGGGCGCGGTGCATATTCTTGCCCTCACCCCGCAACAAAATGTCAGCGCATTTGGCGGCGTTCAAGCGACGATTGAGCAAGAAGCGCGCGACCGCGTCGAAATGCTCGCCCAAGGCGCGGCAGGCAATCTATTCAGCGAAAGCGGGATTATGCCCGCAATCAGCGTGAAGGTCGGCAATGGGCACAAGATGGTGGTTGAGTTTTTGGCCGAGCATGATGAAGTTGCTGCATTGGTTTTGGGCGCGGCGGCATCGGGCAATCCTGGCCCCTTGGTGACGCATTTCTCCGCCCATGTCGGAAGCCTGCACTGCCCGCTCTATATTATTCCCGGTGATTATGACGAGATTTCTGACGCGAGCTAAATAGTGCTAGCGCTTTTTGCGTCCTTGATGCCGGATATTGGCGGGCCGCCCGCGTTTTCCGCCAACAAATTTGCCCTTATGTTTTTTGCTATGTTGAGGACGCGGCCCCCCGCGCGCTTCAATCGCATTCCCATCGGCATCGACGGTCACAAATTTTAGGGCCCCGGTGAGCGCATTCGCCTCGGCCAATTTCAGTTTAAGCCGGTCGCCTGAGGCATAGCGCGTTCCGCTGCTTTCCCCGATCAAGGCCTGCGATGTCTCATCATATTTGAAATATTCGCGACCCAAAGTGGAAACCGGCACAAGCCCATCTCCGCCCAGCCCAACGATGGTTGCGAAAAAGCCGAAACCTTGGACGCCAGTGATGCGGGTCTCAAACACTTCGCCAACGCGCACAGAGAGCCAGGCGGCAACATAGCGGTCAACCGTATCGCGCTCTGCTTCCATGGCGCGGCGTTCGGTCTGGCTGATCTGGTCACTGATCTGTTGCAGGCTCTTGCCGTCTACATCGGATAGCCCGCTGGTCTTGGGAACATCGCCAGATTGGACGGGTTCATCCAATTTATACGCATCCACCAGAGCGCGGTGAACGAGCAAATCGGCATAGCGGCGAATGGGCGAGGTGAAATGCGCGTAAGACCCCAGCGCCAAACCAAAGTGCCCAGCATTGGCGGGGCCATAATAGGCCTGTGACTGGCTGCGTAGCACAGCTTCCATGACTTGCTGTTTCTCATCCTCTTCCTCAACTTCTTTGAGGATGCTGTTGAATAGGGAAGGTTTCACGACTTGGCCCAAGGCCAGCTTCTTGCCCATAGTTCCGAGGTATTCGCGCAAGGATATCAGCTTCTCGCGGCTTGGGGTTTCGTGCACGCGGTAAACCACTGGCGCCGCCTTGTTTTCCAGCGCTTTTGCCGCGGCAACATTGGCGGCAATCATGAAATCTTCGACGACGCGGTGGGCATCAAGGCGTTCGCGCACAGCGATTTCTTCAATTTGCCCAGCATCGTTCAAAACAACGCGGCGTTCGGGCAGATCGAGATTGAGCGGATCACGGTCTGCGCGGGCCTTTGCCAAGGCTTCCCATGCAGCCCAAAGGTTCGCCAAATGCTCTGGCGGATTGCCGCTGTCGATCGCTTCTTGGGCATCTTCATAAGCATGGTTGTGCGCGAGTTGCACGAGGGCTCTGGTAAAGCGGAAGTTTGAAATTTTGCCGCTGGCATCAATGTGCAAATGACACGCCATGGCCGCGCGGTCTGCGCCCATTTTCAGCGAGCAAACTTCATTGCTGAGAATTTCGGGCAGCATCGGTACAACCCGGTCTGGGAAATAAACCGAATTGCCGCGCTTGCGGGCCTCGCGGTCAATCGGGCTACCGGGCCGCACATAATAGGACACATCGGCAATCGCGATGACAGCGTCAAAGCCGCCCTTCCCATCCGGCGTGGCGCAAATCGCATCATCGTGGTCGCGTGCATCTGCTGGATCAATTGCCACGATAGGAAGCGCGCGCAAATCTTCGCGGCCATCACCGAGCGGAATTTGCGATGCCAATGTCGCCGCTTCGGGCACTTCGAGCGGGAAGCTGTGCGGGATGCCGTGCTTGGCAATTGCGATCAGGCTGAAGCATTTCGGCGCCAAGGGGTCGCCCACGACCTGCGTGACTTTAACTGCAGCTTTGGGCGAGCGGCCCGTGCTTTCAGCAAAGACCAATTGGCCGTTTTCCGCGCCGCCCAAATCGGAAATGGGGGAGGAATGGCGGATGCGTTTATCGACTGGGGCAAGCCATGCTTTGCCCGAGCCATCAACCTCGACAACGCCCATCATGCCTTCGCTGGCAGCGGGCAATTTCTTCATCACTTCAGCGCGCCAGCCGCCGTCAGTTTGCTCTGTGCGTGCAAGCACTCTTTCGCCGACTTTGAGCGCAGGAAAGGCGCGGCCATTCTTGGCCCTTTTGCCCTCACGCACGGTCAAGCGCGGCGGCTCATCGGGCGCATCAGCTGACCAATTGTCGGGGATCGCAATCGGTTCGCCATCCTCAATCTCGACAATGCGTAGAACCGTTACCTTGGGCACGCCGCCCATTTGTGTGTAAGCGGATTTCTTGCCGTCGATCAGACCTTCCTCAGCCATGTCTTTGAGCAGTTTTTTAAGCCCGATTTTCTCTTGGCCTTTGAGCCCAAAATGCTTGCCAATCTCGCGCTTGCCAGCCGGACCGT
>CALFEA010000060.1 GCA_937950385.1 uncultured Altererythrobacter sp.
CTTGGGCACGCCGCCCATTTGCGTATAGGCGGATTTCTTGCCGTCGATCAGGCCTTCCTCAGCCATATCTTTGAGCAATTTTTTGAGCCCGATTTTCTCTTGGCCTTTGAGCCCGAAATGCTTGCCAATCTCGCGCTTGCCAGCCGGACCGTCAGACGTTTCAATGAATTCCAGAACTTGCTCTCGCGACGGGAGCCCTGCGGGCGGGCGCGGCCTCAACTGCGCCAACTTAATATGACCGCGCAAGGAGGATGCGTTCTACCGCGGGACCGCCAGTAAAGATGCACGCGCCATCGGCAGGCTCTGCGCCTATCGGCACGTTGCGAATGGTCAGCTTATGCTCTTTCAATGTCTCGACCGCTTTCTCCAAGGCTGCACCAGTGGGCTTGGCCCATTGGACTTCGACCCAGCCTGGGTATTTGGCATCGCCGGAATAATGCGCAGCGACATCATCAATCGAGCCGACATTGCGCGTGATATTCGCATCGCGGCGGGCAGCGGCTTGGGAGAAGAGCGCGCTTTGGATATCTTCAAGCATAGCGCCAATTCCAGCGGCGGCCTCTTCACGCGATGGTGTTTGGTAATTGGCTTTGCCGGTTTCCATATTCCACAATTGATCGCGGCGGATCAGGCTGACTACGCCCGCTTCCATATCGCGGCTGCCGACTTCAATCACGATTGGTGCACCCTTGCGCACATAATCCCAGCGTTTTGCAGCCGCTTTGCCCGGGCGCGTATCGAGCAGCACGCGGACGCGTTCACCCAATGCTGTTTGCGCCGCAATCATCCCTCGCAATTCGTCGCAATAGGCGGTCAGAGCCGCATCGGCTTCTTCATCCTTGCCGCGCAGCATGGGTAGGATCACCACTTGCTGCGGCGCAATTGCTGGTGGAACGCGTAGGCCATCATCATCGCCGTGGGTCATAATGACGCCGCCAATCATCCGGGTTGAAACGCCCCAACTTGTGGTGTGGCAAAGGGCTTCTTGTCCCTCTTGGCTTTGATATTTGATCCCAGCCGCCTCAGAAAAATTGGTGCCGAGATAATGCGACGTGCCAGCCTGCAAAGCCTTCCCGTCCTGCATCATTGCCTCAATCGACCATGTCTCAACCGCTCCGGGGAAGCGCTCATTTTCAGGCTTCTCGCCCGTAATCACCGGCATGGCGAGGTCTTCCTCGGCGCAGGCACGGTACATCTCCAAAGCGCGCTTTGTTTCGCTCTCCGCTTCATCGCGCGTGGCATGGGCTGTGTGACCCTCTTGCCAGAGAAATTCACTGGTGCGCAGGAACATCCGCGTGCGCATTTCCCAGCGGACTACGTTGGCCCATTGATTGGTTAGCAGCGGCAAGTCGCGCCAGCTTTGCACCCAGCGCGCCATTGCATCGCCGATGATGGTTTCAGACGTTGGCCGTACCACCAGCGGCTCTTCCAATTTGGCGGCAGGATCAGGAATTAACTTGCCATAGCCATCGTTAATCAAACGGTGGTGAGTGACAACCGCCATCTCCTTGGCAAAGCCTTCGACATGCTCCGCCTCACGTTCAAAATTGGCGAGCGGAATGAAGATCGGGAAGTAGCAATTTTGGACACCCGCCGCTTTGATCCGGTCATCGAGCAAGCGTTGGATGCGTTCCCAAATTCCGTAACCCCAAGGCTTGATGACCATACAGCCACGAACGCCCGATTCCTCGGCCATATCAGCGGCAGTGATGACTTCTTGATACCAAGCGGCAAAATCGTCTTCGCGTTTTTTGGTGAGGGCGTGGCGGATTTCAGGCATGAGGTTTGGGGCAGCTTTCAATTAGAATTATGTGTTGTTGCAAATGGGTTTGCGCTGGTCGCGCTATTTCCCAAGCTCGTCCAGCTTCTTTTGCATTTGCGCCATTTGTTCGCGCAAAATTGCAATTTCGCTGTCTGCACTGTCATCAGAAGCAGGTTTCGACTTTGCTTTAGATCCGGAGGCACTGCTGGGAATGAAGGCGCTGGTCGCTGCTTTCATCAAAGCCATATTGGTTTCGTGGATTTTTGCGATCGGTGAATTGCCAATACCTTTTTCCAAAGCCTCGCGGATTTTGCTTTGGTTCTGGCTGAAATTGGCCATGCTTGCCTCAAGATATGACGGCATGAGCGATTGCATCGAATTGCCATACATACCGATCAATTGCCGCAGGAAACTGACGGGAAGCATTTGCTCGCCATTGGTTTCTTCCTCGACAATTATTTGCGTAAGGATCGTGTGGGTAATGTCGGCACCGGTCTTTGCATCGATCACTTGGAAATCGACATTTTCGCGCACCATCTTGGCCAAATCATCAAGCGTAATATAGCTGGATGAGCTGGTGTTATAGAGTCGCCGATTGGCGTATTTCTTGATGATTACGGCGCCGCCGTCGTCCTTAGCCTTTTTGGCCATTTTGCAGTTCCTTGCATGAAGATTGTGGTCGCCTTAGCACCTGCACAATGTGCAGTGCAACATCGCAGCATTTATCGGCGTTACCGGCGGCCTATATGCGCTTGAACCTCTGGCCGAGCAAGGTTAGCAATTCATATTGCGAAACAGAGCTTTGCTGCGCAGCATGCTGCAACATATAGGGCACAGAAAGCCAGTCGCCCTCCACCAATTCAGGGGCCTGCGACAAGTCTACTACAACCATATCCATCGATATTTTGCCAAGCAGAGCAAGGCGCTTTTCTCCATGCAGCAAATATGCGCTGCCAGATCCTGAATTCCAACTGCGCAAGAAACCGTCGGCATAGCCAATGGAGACAACGCCGACAGTCATCGCAGCGGGCGCTGTGAATGAGGAGTTATATCCCACACCATCGCCTGCTGAAAGCGAGCGTTTTTGCATGATTGCCGCTTCGGGATAAGCGACTTGGCGGATCACTTCTGACAATTCTGATCGTGCAATTCCGCCATAAAGCGACAATCCAGGGCGCGTCACATCAAAGGCGTAATCCGCGCCCAAAGCGATGCCTGCGCTGTTTGCTAGGCTTAGGCGTTTGTGGGCAATCGACCCCGTGCAGGCTTTGAATGCTGCCAATTGCTGCGCATTCATGGCGCTATCTTCATCGGCGCTGGCAAGGTGCGACATCAGGCAGTCGACATTGAGCGCTTGGATGGCTGCATCGCCGATTTCTTGCGGAGAAATGCCGAGCCGGTTGATGCCGGTATCGATCATTAGGTCGCACAGCCCGCCGCCGGCCTCACCCCAAACCTTCGCCTGATGCAGCGAATTGACTACGGGAATAGCGCCAATGGCCTTTGCATAGGCGGCTTCCTGCGCATTGCTAACACCGTGCAGCACGCGGATGTTGCCCGCCTCAATGTAAGGCAGAAGCGGTGCCACCTCGCTCCAATGCGCAACAAAGAAAAGATCAGCGCCTGCATCGCGCAGCACCGGTACGCAGGTCTGCGCGCCCAATCCATAGCAATCGGCTTTGACCGCCGCGCCCGCCTTGGCATCGCCGGACATTGAATCCAAAGCGCGGTAATTATGCGCCAATGCCTGCGTATCAATCCGAAGCCGCAAGCTAGGCGGCGGCACTTCAACCATTGCGCGTGTGTTCGTCGCTAAAGTCGGTTGGCGGCCCGCCTGCAAGGCCCCACCATGCAACCAAAACGCCGATTGCGACAACGACCCAAGTGTACCACAGACCAGCGTAAATATCGCCTGTGCTCGCAACAATAACCCCTGCGATAAGCGGCAGGAAACCGCCCAAATAGCCGGCACCAATATGGTAAGGGATCGACATTGAACTGTAGCGGATTTTCGGCGGGAACATCTCTGACAAGAGTGCCGCAACCGAACCATATGTCAGCGCAGAAAGCACGGACATCACCAGCAACAAAGCCACGATGCCAACGATATTGATGAAAGCTGGCTGCTGCTTTTCAAAGTTGAACCCATATTGCGTAAGGCCGCTAAGAATGCCGCTTTTCATAGCAGCATTGTCTTCTGCCCAAGCCGCTTCAATCGCGATTTCTTCGCCGCCTGCTGTCAGTTTCAGCGTATCGCCCGCCTCCAAGGAATAAGGCACGCCAGCCGCAGTCAAAGTCTCCAAAACTTTGCCGCAAGTTGTTTGCTCGCGGTCAAACATTTCTGCGAAGGGATCGGTCACACATTGCGGACCGGATACTGCGACAGGCGTTGCTGCCGCGGCTTGAGCAAGACCAGGATTGGCAAGGCTGCCCATGCCCCAGAATATCGGGAATAGCAGCGCCAGCGTTGCCAGCGCGCCAATAATGATCGGCTTCTTACGCCCCACACGGTCTGACCATTTGCCGACCCAAATGTAGAATATCATAGCGATCATGCCGCTTACGAATAGGATCAGTTCAACGGTCAAATCATCGACATGCATAGGGCCGCGAAGGAACGACATGCCGGAGAAATAGGCCGTGTACCAAATCGTGGTCAGCACGCCGGAGACGCCAAACAATGCCAC
>CALFEA010000061.1 GCA_937950385.1 uncultured Altererythrobacter sp.
CTCAAACTTCATAAGCAGGGTTCTTTGGCTTCCAGAAAAATTGTCGTCTGACACAAGGTAGAGAAACCTATTCGGCCCTTCATCGCGAACGGCTAAGCCTTCGAAATTGTCAACCGAAAGAGGTGGTTTGGCCGTCGCAATTTCGCGGTGCTTACCGCTGGGATCAATCGCAATTATCGCAGCCGTATTTCCGCTAGCAGGAGAATAGCTGCGGAACAAAATATACAAAGTCCCATCATCAGCAAAATCAGCATCAGTGGGCACAGACCCTTTCTCAATTAGAGCTTTGGGCGGGATCGCGGCGAAGGGTTCAGGTACGGCGCCTGCGTCAATTCGCACGCAATTGGGCTTGTTCCGCGCGGCTTGGCGTTCAGCGCATCCAATCCAAATGTCACCGAGCGATGCCATTGCCTCGAGACCATTATTGTCACCCAATGGACCCAAGAGTTCAGTGGGATCTAGAGAAGTTTGAGCAGCTTCAAAGCGATTGCCATCATAACGCCAAATTCGGTGATCGCGCTCAAAGCCAACCAGCCAAGTCTTGCCATCCGCACCGCGCGTCAAACTCTCCGCATCGCTTTGCATTTTTCCGGTGAGGCGATTGCCATCAATATCATGCAAAGGACCAGACATGACCTTCGAAAGCCCGATCAGCCGCCCATCGCGCTCTGTCGGAACGAAGGTGACCCTCCGCCCATCATCCGTCAACGAGACAAAAGTACCATCATTCCAGCGCAGGGCAGACAGCCCGCCAATATTGAACCGGCCAGCGGGTATATCTATCCCGCCTCGGTAAAGTAGATCGCCAATGCGTTCGCGGGTAGGGTCATCGGGGTCCAAGGCGACAAGCCGCAGCTCAGTATCATCAACCGCAAATGGCTTATGCATCTGCACATACACGCCAGTGATCAACAATAGCAGCGCGCATACGGCCCAAAGCCAACGCAAAGAGCGCAAGGCCTTCACATTACCCCAGCTTATCTTTGAGCAATTGGTTCACAACGCCCGGATTTGCTTTGCCTTGCATCGCTTTCATGGTTTGCCCCACAAAGAAGCCGAACAGCTTGTCCTTGCCGCCTTTATATTGCTCAACCTTGTCAGCATTGTTTGCGAGAATTTCGTCAATTGCCGTTTCAATTGCACCCGTGTCAGACACCTGTTTCAGGCCCTCTGTCTCAGCGATTTCAGCCGGTGCGCGGCCCGTCTTCAGCACAATCTCGTAAATTTCCTTGGCTTGGGAGCCGGAAATCTCGCCTGCATCCTGCATTTGCAAGATTGCCGCCTGCGCCTCAGCCGTCGCATATTCGAGATTGCCTTCGCCGCCGCCTTCTTCGCTAAATACGGCCTTCACAACGCCCGGTGCAATGGACATCGACCAATTGGAAACCATGGTCGCAACCTTTGCCTCAGGCTTGCCGAGCGCCTGTGCAACTGTGGCCAGCAAAGTCTCAAACCGGGCAAAATTCTCTACCTCTGCAGTCAAAGTCGCTGCATTATATTCCGACAGCCCAAGCTCCTCAATATAGCGCTTGCGCTTGGCATCGGGCAGTTCGGGTAGGCTCGCGCGGCAATCCTCAAGGAAGTCATCCTCAAGATTGACGGGGAGCAAATCAGGGTCGGGGAAGTAGCGATAATCATGCGCGTCTTCTTTGCTGCGCATGGTGCGAGTGGTGCCGGTTGCGACATCAAACAGCCGCGTTTCTTGCACAACTGTGCCGCCGCTTTCGATGAGATCGACCTGACGCGCGGCTTCATATTCAATCACTTGCATCACGAACCGCACAGAATTAACGTTTTTCGTCTCTGTCCGCGTTCCCAGCTCATCGCCCGGCTTGCGCACGGATACGTTCACATCGGCGCGCATGGAGCCTTCTTCCATATTGCCATCGCACGATCCAACATAGCGCAGGATGCTGCGCAATTTGCGCACATAGGCGCCTGCCTCAGCCGGGCTGCGCATATCGGGATCAGACACAATTTCCATCAGCGCCACACCGCAGCGATTGAGGTCGACATAGGACATGGTGGGGTGCTGATCATGCATCAACTTGCCCGCATCTTGCTCAACGTGAATGCGCTCAATGCCCAGCACTTTGTCCTCTGGGATGCCGGCCTTCTCATCCTTATCGATGATGAGCTGCCCCTTGCCCACAATCGGGTGGTAAAGCTGGCTGATCTGATAGCCTTGCGGCAAATCGGCATAGAAGTAATTCTTGCGGTCAAAGCGGCTGTATTTGTTGATCTGCGCCTCGATTGCCATGCCGGTGCGCACAGCCTGACGGATGCATTCCTTATTGGGAACAGGCAGCATGCCGGGCATCGCCGCGTCAATCAGGCTGACCTGACTGTTTGGCTCTGCGCCAAAAGTGGTGTCTGCGCCGGAAAACAGCTTGGATTTTGAGGTAACCTGCGCGTGAACCTCGAGGCCGATTACGACCTCCCATTCACCGGTTTGCCCTTGGATGCGATATGTTGATGACGTCATGGCAATTGCGATACTGCGCTCGCGCCTTTATGAAAAGAGAGAAGTGTCCCTATTGGGCTTGGAGAGGCAAATTTTTGAGCCTCGCCAAATTGCGACAATCCTCTTTTCTAGGAGCCTGAACCGATCCCATGGAAGCACAAGCCGACTATCATACCAGAGTGCGCGATGATGTCTTTGCCTTAATTGATGGGCCATGCGGGCGCTTGCTGGATTTTGGCGGCGGTGTAGGGGCGACCTCTGCTGCCTTACTCGATGAAGGCATGGCTGATCATGCTGTCCTGTTCGACCAAGTGGCAAAAGGCGCACGGCCGCAAATCGCTGAAGCTTATGCAATCGACTTAAACGACACAGCGATGCTAGCCCAGCAATTGGCCAAGACCGGCCCTTTCGATACAATCTTATGCCTCGACATTCTGGAGCATCTTTACGATCCATGGGCGGTGATGGGCGTGTTGCATCAGGCGATGACACCCGGTGCGCAGATGATCATCAGCCTGCCTAATGTGAACCATTATTCGCTGACCATGCCGCTTATCTTTAAAGACGAGTGGGAATACCGCGATGCGGGTATATTGGACCGCACGCATATCCGTTGGTTCACCCGCAAAGGGGCGATACGCCTTGCGCAAAGTTCTGGATTGGTTGTCGCAGCACAGCAGACCAACATCTCCGGACGCAAATGGCAATGGGCGAACCGGCTGACACTGAGATTGTTTTCTCGATTTTTCGTACTGCAATATCAAATGCGGATGCGGCGGTCAGACTAAAGCCCCAGCCCAGTTACATTGACCCAGCCGTTGTCGCGCTTAGCGCTTTTATTCTTTTGGATCTATTCGTTTGGCTGGAACCGGGTCTTGCGGCAATTTCTTATCAGCCTTCTTGATCGTCTTGCCCGTTTCACTATCAAACTGCGCCTCACCATGAGCAGCCGTGCGCGAAACAAACATCGCAACCCCGACCACCGCTACTAGCGAGAACAACAGGATGAACATGAAGACCATCTTACCACCACTTCTCTGCGCGCGCCGTAAAGCCAGCGCGCTCTTCGATGGCAAGACCAGCGTTCATCACGCCTTGCTCGTCAAATGCAGGACCGACCAATTGCAGGCCTAGCGGAAGCCCTTCGGAATTCACCCCGCATGGCACAGACATGGCGGGCAATCCGGCGAGGCTGGCTGGTACGGCGAACACATCGTTCAAATACATGCCGATGGGATCATCATCCTTCTCGCCCAAACCAAAGCTGGCAGAAGGCGTGGTTGGTGCAAGGATCACATCGCACTGCGACCATGCCGCTTCAAAGTCCTGCGCAACCAAAGTGCGGATCTTTTGCGCTTGGTTGTAATAGGCATCGTAAAAGCCTGCCGACAGCACATAAGTGCCGATTAGAATACGGCGCTTAACCTCATCACCAAATCCAGCAGCGCGGGTTTCGGCATACATATCTTGCAAGCCTGCGCCATCGGGCAGATCGCGCAATCCATACCGCACGCCATCATAACGCGCGAGATTGGAGGAGGCTTCTGCAGGCGCGATAATGTAATAGGCAGGCAGAGCGTATTTCGTGTGCGGTAGAGAGATATCGACAATCTCAGCGCCCGCATCGCGTAGCCACGCCTTGCCCTGCTCCCAGCTTTTCTCAATCTCTGGGTCCATACCATCAACGCGGTATTCGCGCGGGATACCGACCTTCTTGCCTTTAAGGTCAGAATTGAGCGCCGCTTCCCAATCGGGAACAGGCATGTCGAGCGATGTGGAATCTTTGGGGTCAAAGCCCGCCATCGCGCCCAGCATAATCGCGCAGTCGGTGACGTCATGCGCCATAGGCCCTGCTTGATCGAGGCTGGAGGCAAAGGCGACAACGCCCCAACGCGAACAGCGACCGTAGGTTGGCTTAACGCCGGTGATGCCAGTGAATGCCGCTGGTTGCCGGATGGAACCGCCTGTGTCAGTGCCAGTGGCCGCAGGAGCCAAACGCGCGGAAACAGCGGTGGAGCTGCCCCCGGAAGAGCCGCCTGGGCTCATCGGCGTGTTCGATCCATCAGGCCGCCGCCATGGCGAGGTGACATTGCCGAAATAGCTTGTCTCGTTGGAGGAGCCCATAGCGAATTGATCAAGGTTGAGCTTGCCCAACATGCCTGCGCCCGCCGCCCAGAGATTGGACGAAACGGTGCTTTCATATTCCGGAGTAAAGCCTTCCAGAATGTGGCTTGCCGCGGTTGTTTGCACGCCCTTTGTAGCGAACAAATCCTTCATCCCAATCGGCACGCCGCCCATTGAACCCAGCGCCTCGCCCTTTGCACGTTTCGCATCGATTGCATCCGCTGCAGAAAGTGCATGGTCAGGCGTGGTGACGATAAAAGCGTTGAGGTCTGCTGCGGCGGCAACATTGGCGTTAAAGCCTTCGGCCACTTCGCGCGCGGTAAATTCGCCGCTGGCAACGCCGTCGCGGATCGCTTTGATACCAAGATCAGTTAAATTGGTCATCAATCCGCCTCTATTCGATTACTTTGGGCACGCCAAAAAAGCCGTGCTCTGCCGCTGGCGCATTGGCCAATATGTCCTCGCGCCGGTCGCCGCCCGTTTTGGGGTCAGCGTTCACTGCGTCTTCGCGCAGGCGCAATTTGTTCGGAATAACCGCAGTCATAGGCTCAACATTAGAGGTGTCGACCTCGCTCAATTGATCGACAAATTTGAGAATATTGTTCAGCTCTGGCGCCATTCGGTCCAGCTCTGCATCGCTCATTTTTATGCGCGCAAGCGAGGCAATTTTCGCCACGGTTGCTCTATCGATAGACATGGTCTCGAACCCTTTCGAGAGATTGGAAACTGTGTAGGCTGCGGATTATTGGCCGGGAGGAGGACCTTGTGGAGGACCGCCCTGAGGTGCGCCTTGTGGAGGACCGCCCGGACCAGCTGCGCCGCCATTTTGATCTTCCATCATTTTTTGCAGCATTCCAATACGGCGCTGGAAATCTTCTTCGGACATGAAGTCGATCAATTCGACATCAAACATCAAATCTGCATCGGCAGGGATCGGCGCGCCTTCGGGCGGGTTTGAACCATATGCTTTGTCAGAAGGGATAAAGAGTTCGTATTTGCCGCCCTTTTGCATTTGCAAAGCGCCCTCGCGGAAACCGGGGACCATTTGCGCCAATGGCAGCGGATTGCCCTCTGGGAAGATGCCTTGAACAGGCAGCGGCACATCCTGACTTTCGTCAAACACTTCGCCGCTTGCAACGATTGTGCCCTTATATTTCACAAAGATCACATCGCTTTCGGTCGGGTTTGGTCCCGTACCAGCGGTAATCGTGTCGAGCGAGACGCCCTTTGGCATGGCCGCCCAAGCGACACCTGCACCGATCAAAAGCGCGATAATCACGCCGATCCATAGTTTGGTCAGCGAGCCCTTAGCTACGGGATGGATCGGAACGCGGGTGACTTCGGTCATAATAGTGTCCTGCAAATATACGCCGTGAGGCAAGGTTTGCTCAAAGCAAAAGGGCGCGGAATTGAACCGCGCCCTGATGGCTTATCGTGGTGCTAGGTTCAAGCGGAATTGCCCCCTCAAACCGGATTAAACGCTTAGACGATCTCTTAAGAGCCGTCGCGCTCCATCCGCTTGCGATCCATCTTACGAGCGCGGCGAACAGCAGCAGCCTTTTCACGGGCACGCTTTTCGCTTGGCTTTTCGTAGTGACGACGCAGCTTCATTTCGCGATAAACGCCTTCGCGCTGCAGCTTCTTTTTGAGCGCGCGCAAAGCTTGATCGACGTTGTTATCGCGAACCATAATCTGCATAAATTCAAACACCTTACTAGCTAAAGCACCTGTGACATATTCACTTTCCCCCGCTCATCTGCGCGAAGGAGGCGCCTTGTAAAATTCAACAAAAATTGGCCGAATCCTTTGACGGATCGGCTCTTGTGGAGGCGCAACTAGCGCGGGTGCTACTTTTTGGCAAGGCCTATACGCGCATAGAATGCTGAATCTAACAATACTGGCCAGCGCGCGCGCGCGGGGCTAAGAGGCCGGTCATGTCATCGCTTACCCCTTCTCTATCTCCGTTTGCTGCGCTGCTCAATGTCGCAGCTGGCGGCGCAATTGGCGCAGTCTTGCGTTATCAATTGGGCCGCACGCTCACCGCTTGGCTGGGTTCTGCGGTCGTTGGCGCCTTCCCATGGGCAACCTTGGTCGCCAATATATTGGGGAGCCTAGCGATGGGATTGCTCTTTGGCTGGCTGGCGCGCGATGGTTCGGCTGTGTCACCGGCTGGATCAGAACAAGCGCGGCTTTTGATCGGAGTTGGCCTGCTCGGCGGGTTCACCACTTTTAGCGCATTCAGCCTAGAATTGATGATGCTGATTGAACGCGGCCAAGCCCTCACCGGCCTATCTTACGCGCTGATCTCGGTTCTGGCCGGCGTCATCGCGCTCTATCTTGGACTTATTATCATGCGACTTGCATCATGAGCGGCGATATGGACGATAACGAAGCAGCTCCTGCTGGCGCGCCGCAACCTAGTCCCGCATCACAAAATGTGCGCCAGTTTACCGTGGTGGAGGATGACAATGGCATCCGCCTTGACCGCTGGTTTAAACGCAATTTGCCGCAAATCGGCTTTGCCACTGTGTCGCGCTGGGCGCGCACGGGTCAGATCCGCGTCGATGGCAAGCGAGCAAAGCCTGATGACCGGCTTGAAGAAGGGCAGGTTTTGCGTGTTCCGCCGGGCGGGGAAAACACCAAGCGCGGCCCAAAACCAAAGCGCGAGTTGACGCCGGACGATATTGAGCAAGCGCATGCAATGGTCATCAAGGAAACGGCCAGCGCAATTGTGCTCAACAAGCCGCCGGGCCTTGCGACCCAAGGCGGCAGCAAAACGCACCGCCATGTTGATGGCCTGCTCGATGCCTTTGTCGATGGCGAAGACGTACCGCGCCCGCGCCTTGTCCACCGGCTGGACAAGGACACATCGGGCGTATTGCTGATTGCGCGCACGCCGGGGGCAGCCGCCAGCTATTCCAAGCGCTTCTCATCGCACTCTGCTCGCAAGGTTTATTGGGCGCTGATCGTTGGCGTGCCAGAAGTGTTCGAAGGCACCATTGATGCACCGCTTGCCAAACAGCCAGGCACTGGCGGCGAGAAAATGCATGTCGACCATGAAGAAGGCCAAAGCGCAAAGACCCGCTACCGCGTCGTTGAACGCGCGGGCCATTCCACTGCATGGGTGGAGCTTGAACCGCTAACGGGGCGCACCCACCAATTGCGCGCGCATATGGCCGCAATCGGGCACCCTATTGTTGGCGACGGAAAATATGGCGGCCAAGACGCTTTCCTGACCGGCAGCGTCAGCCGCAAGATGCATTTGCACGCACGGCGGCTTGTGATCTCTCAGCCTGCGGTGGACGGTAAATCCGTGCCCAAGCTGGATGTGACCGCCGAACTGCCTGAGCATTTCGCACAATCCATGGAGCATTTGGGCTTTGACCCTAGCATCAGCGATGCTGGCCCGCTGATTGTTGCTCCGCCGGAAAAGAACCGCGCAGAGAAAAAGCAAGCAGCACGCAAATTCGCCAAGCAATATCGCAAGGATCGGCGCGGTGAACGCCGCACTCGCACGGCGGGCGTTCGCGGCAATACTGGCGGTGATCCGATTGGTAGAAAGCGCAAGCCCAACAAGCGTTCGGGCAAGCCCAATGGCAAGCCAGCAGGCAAGCGGAAGTGAATAGGCTCGCTGTCTTTGATTGCGATGGAACCTTGGTCGATGGCCAAGCCGACGTATGCGACACGATGGAAGAGGCGTTTGTGGCTGCTGGCCTCGCCTCGCCTGATCGCAATGAAACACGGCGCTTGG
>CALFEA010000062.1 GCA_937950385.1 uncultured Altererythrobacter sp.
CAGCTACCTTGTTCTGATTTGTCCGCGCGTTTCGGTGCTGACGGCCTGATTGGACCAAAGCGCTCGCCCTTGGGTTTGAGCGCCGACCCCGGCGGGTTCCCACTGTATAAGAACGGTGTAGTCGTTGGCGGCATTGGCGTTGCCGGTGATGGTGATTATGGCTTTGACGCCAATATCCTCGATGTCGATGTGGATGATGAAGAGGCAGCAGCTTTGGCCGGTATCCAAGGCTTTGCGCCGCCGCCTGACATCACCGCAAACCGTATTAATGTGGACGGCACTTCGCTGCGCTTTACCGATATGACCATCGGTGATTTGTCGGCACTGCAAACGAGTTTTGGCGCGATTCCTGCGTCAGCGGGCGGCTTGGTCGGGGTTGCAGGCTACAACAATGGACCGATCACAGCGGGCGTGACTTACGGCACGAACGCGTCGGGAATTCGGCGCGCGACTAGTGCAGAATTCGCTCTCGCTGATGGCTATATCCTTACCGATAGTGCTGGCACTCCGCGCTACCCAGTGCGCGCGGGAACAGATGGGGGCAGTGTTGCCCAACCGTTGACGCAAGCTGAAGTCAGGGCAGTGTTGGAAGAGGCATTCACAGTGCTTTCGCGCAGCCGTGCACAAATCCGCAGACCACTCGATAGCCGGATGCAAGCGACGATCAGCATGGTCGATACCAATGGCGAAATTCTCGGCATTGTGCGCTCGCCCGATGGGCCGATCTTTGGCACCGATGTTAGCTTGCAAAAGGCGCGGACGGCGGCATTTTTCTCTAGTGCCAGCGCAGCCCCCGATATGCAGGCGGCAGGCGGCGCAATTGCCAATTACGTGGCGAGGGTGCGAACATTTTTGGGCGATCCCAGCTCGCTAACAGGTGCATTTGCCTTTGCAGATCGTTCGGGCGGTAATCTGTCGCGGCCCTATTTCCCCGATGGCGAAGTCGGACGCCCTGCAGGCCCATTGTCGGTTGATACCCCGGCTGAGTTCAGCCCCTTTGCCGTTGGCTTGCAGTCAGACCTTATCGGCGGCAATTTGGTTGCGCATTTAGGGTTTGTCGCATCGGGCGGATTGGATCCCAATATACCTGATACGGACATTGGCTGTTCTGCATTGCCAGCATCGCCTGCGGGCAATCCGCGCGTTGCCAATGGTATTCAAATCTTCCCCGGTTCAGTTCCGATCTACCGCGGCAATGAGCTGATTGGCGGCATTGGTGTGTCTGGCGATGGGATCGATCAGGATGATATGGTGAGCTTTCTCGGCTTGCATAATGCGGGTGTTACAACCGGCAGTATCAACAATGCGCCTAATGATATTCGCGCCGATCGGATCGTGGTTGATTTGGGCGATGCGCAGGTCCGCCTTCGCTATGTAAATTGCCCATTTGCGCCGTTCCTCGATGATCCAGCCCAAAATGTCTGCGAGGGTCTGTAGCGCGCATGTCAGGCGTCTTTCTCATCCCCTTTACTCTGCTACCGACCACGGCGGCCTCGGCTGAATCCATTGATGTCAGCCGGTCTGCAATCGCGGCGCAATTGGCATTTGAGGCAGATTTTTCTGCGACATTTGCAGAGCGGATTGCTGCGCGAGATAAGGCCAAGTCAGGCCAGCCAAAGCCATCGGATGTGGTGATTGAGGGCACGCAAAGCGGCGCACAAGGCACGGCAAGAGATAAAGAGGCCAAAGACGAGACGACGAGGAAAAACCCCCAGACCTCGGCAGATCCCGACGCTTTTCCGCTTCCTGATGCGCAGATAATTGATGGCCGCAGACGGCCTGACAATACCGAAATTTTGCCCGAACGCATCGATCAAACCAATGTGGGTGCAGTGCGCGCGCCCCCTCCTGAAGCTTTCCCAGTGGATCAAATTCCGATCCCTGACCGGTGGCGGCTGGCAGAGAGTTTGGGCCTGATCAAAGAGGATGTCCTCGATCCTTATAATCAGAACACATATAAGGGTGACCGGCCGCTTTGTATCCCGACCGAAGAAGAGCAAGAGCGTCGCCGTAAATTGCGCGAAGCGGCAGCAGCAGCGGGCGAGGCTGCGCCATATGGCAGCGCGGAATGTAAGACGCCTAAGTTCCTAGGATTAAAGGGCGATGATTGGTTTATCGTCGCCAATATCATTTCAGATACGGTAATCGAACCGCGCACTTTTCCGATCCCAGTAGGCGTGCAAACAACCGCTGATCCGGACCGCTTGGACGTCTTTGGCGATACATTTTCGCCGGTGATTTCGCAGACCTTTATTGCTGGTGCTGCTTTGCTCAAAGGTTCGACCGCCTATAAACCGCCTGACGTCGAATATCGCGCGACTTTCGCACTCAACGTCAATTATGTCGATGTGCCGGAACGCCGCGTTTTGTTCGTCGAACCAAGCAAGGGTTCCAGCCGCCTCGACTATTTCCTCGGCGTGCAAGAATTCTTCTTTGACTATCACTTTCGCAATACATCTGACCGCTATGATTTCGATTCAGCGCGGATCGGCATTCAGCCATTCCAATCAGATTTTCGCGGGTTTTTGTTTCAAGATCAGCAGCTTGGCCTGCGCTTCTTTGGAACGCGCGACAACAACCGCTTTCAGTATAATCTGGCCGCTTTTATGCGGTTGGAGAAAGATACAAACTCTGGCCTGAACGCGGTTCTGCAAACACCGCGCAGTGACTTTGTCTTTGTCGCCAATGTCTACCGCCAAGATTTCCTGATCCCCGCGCTGACCAGCCAAGTCACCGTGGTCTACAAGATGAACCGTGAAAGCGGCGA
>CALFEA010000063.1 GCA_937950385.1 uncultured Altererythrobacter sp.
GACGATCCCATTTGTCTCTGCATTGCTAAGGGCAGCTTGGGCAACATCATCATCATCGAGGCGCTTATCCGCCTCCTCATCAACCAGCTTGTCCCACGCCTCAGGCACGCGCATTTTGCGGCGTTTTGTAGGCGCTTTGCCAAAGGCTTTGCCCATCATATCGGACAGGTCGATCATGCCCATATTGCCGCCCATATTGCCCATATCGAAGGGCGCAGCGGGCGCGTCGGTCACTTCGACCTCAACCTCGACTTCATTCATCGCATTTTGCACGATGCGCTCGCGGAAGCTTTCGCGGGTTGCCTCAGATGCGCTGTCGCCGACTAGCGCTGTCAGCAGACGCTCCATCGCAGCCTCAGATGCGGCTTCACGAACGGCCCCGCGGCGGCGTTCTTTTTCTAATCGAATAGATTCCTCGGCAAGGTCGCGCGCAATCTGTTCAACATCGCGGCCGACATAGCCAACTTCTGTAAATTTGGTCGCCTCAATCTTGACGAAAGGCGCTTCGGCGAGCTTGGCTAAGCGGCGCGAAATCTCTGTTTTACCGCAGCCCGTGGGGCCGATCATCAAGATGTTTTTTGGCGTGACTTCATCGCGCAATTCGTCACCCAAACGCTGACGCCGCCAGCGGTTACGCATCGCCACAGCAACCGCGCGTTTTGCGTCTTGCTGACCGATAATATGCTCGTCGAGCGAGGCCACGATGGCCTTGGGCGTAAAATTCTCAATCATAAGATGTGCAGATCTCTATCTAGGAAATTTTCTCTAGCGTGACATTGCCATTGGTGAAGACGCAAATATCGGCGGCAACAGCCATGGCCTTGGTCGCGATTTTTTCCGGATCATCTTCATAGTCCGCCAAAGCGCGGCCCGCAGACAAGGCGAAATTACCGCCTGATCCAATGGCTGTGATGGTCGTACCATCTTTCGCTTCAGGCTCTAAGACATCGCCATTGCCGGTAAGCACCAGCAGGCTCTCGCTATCTGCAACAATCATCAACGCTTCCAAATTGCGCAAATATTTGTCCGTGCGCCAATCCTTAGCCAGCTCAACCGCCGCGCGCAGCAATTGCCCGCGGTGCTGCTCCAGCTTTTTCTCAAGCCGCTCAAACAGGGTGAAAGCATCGGCAGTTGCGCCTGCGAAGCCAGCGATGACTTTGTCGCCCTCGCCAATCCGGCGCACTTTGCGCGCATTGGGTTTCATGACGGTATTGCCCATCGAAACTTGACCATCGCCCGCGATCACAGTTGTGTCGCCGCGCTTCACGCCAATAATGGTGGTGCCGTGCCACTGGGTTAGGCCGTGGCTTGCCGTATCATTGCTCATGATTGAGATATGGGGCGCGCGCTCAAATGGTCAAGCGCGCATAAGCTTGGCAAAGAATTAAGGCGCACCTGGTCCTGCGCCTGTGCCCACTTGGCCAATATTGCCAAACAGATCCTCAAGGAATGTCCGCTCGCGGCCCAAGGTCGGCGTTTCTTTGCCGTCTGGGCTCAGGAAAGCGACTTGGTCGACGCCGGAACGCTCTGTCGAGACGACATTGCCCGCAGCATCAAACTTAACCGCCAGAACAGAATGCGTCTTGATCGAAGGCCGAACAAAAGGCTTACGGCCGGTGACGCTGGAAATATAATACCACGTCTGATCGCCATATTGGCTGGTGAAGGTTGGGCGGCCCAAGGTCGCCTCAACCGAACGGCGATTATCAATCCCCGCTTGCACCGAATTCACTAGCACGCCGTCGACCACATAGCCGCGCGATTCGCGAATCGAGGAACAGCCCGAAAGCCCCAGCCCAATCGCTGCTACCAAACCCATTGTAAGCGCTTTTTTCATCACCATTGCGCAATCAAGCCTTCTCATTTTGCAACATAAATCGCGTGATGGCGCATTGCCCCCGCTGCTGCAATTCCTATATCTGCCCTAAGGCCTTACGGTTATGCTGGGCGCCTTGCAACGCCCCGTGTTTAAGCGAATGTGCATAGGCGTAGCCAACCAGCCGCAAGGTTTGCCGCCAGCGGTTTGAATTGAGGATGAACACCCGCGCGATGGCATTTCTGCTAAGGCGCGCCTTTTTTGAAGGATAATGACGATGAACATGCTCACCAAATGGCTTGGCTTGGAGAAGGACCCCGCTGAAAAAATGCGGCCCCTTTGGCACAAAATCGTGAGCATCGCCCGCGATCCGAGCTGGTATTCGCAATGCAAAGTCGCCGATAGCGTCGATGGCCGCTTCGATATGATCACCGCCGTTTTGTGCGCCGCGCTGGTGCGGCTAGAAGCTAGCGATGATTTGCGCGGGACAAGCGCATTTCTCACCGAATTATTCGTTGATGATATGGACGGCCAATTGCGCGAATTTGGCGTGAATGATGTGGTCGTGGGCAAGCGCATGGGCAAATTGATGAGCGTCATGGGCGGGCGATTGGGCGCATATCGCCCGGCGCTCAACACGCGCGATTTGGACAAATTGCTCAGCGCGATTGAACGCAATGTCAGCTTTGCCGATGGCGGCTCAGCGGAAATAGTGCGCGATAAATTGCTTGGGCTGTCCGATGCGATGGCTGCTCTGGATGATGATGCAGTGATCGCAGCAGATGCAGTGGTGCTGCCTTGAGCGAGTTTGCCAACAGTGAATTAGAGCGCTTTATCAACGCTCGGCAATTGCCTGCCGACGCTGTAATTGTTGAGGCGGATAAGGCAGAATGCGCCGCCCTTGCCACGCGTTTTTCCTTGGCGTCCGTGGACAGTTTGCATGCAAAAGTCAGCCTAGAGCCTGATGGGAAAGCGGTGCGCGGCTCGGGCGTATTAAAGGCTGAAATCGTCCAAATTTGCGCAGTGTCGGCAGAGGAATTTGCCACCAGCGTGGATGAGATATTGGATTTTCGTTTTGTCGCAGCGAGCGATACCGCGACCTTGGACCACGCAGCCGAAGGCGCGGATATTGAAGTTGAGCTATCCGGTGATGATTGTGACGAGATCGAATTTACCGGCGATAATTTCGATCTGGGCGAGGCCGTTGCGCAATCGCTAGGCCTTGCGATTGATCCCTATGCCGAAGGGCCTGCTGCCGATGCCGCCCGCGAAGCCGTCGGTATCGCCAAAGAAGGCGAACAGGATGGGCCGTTGGCCGAATTGCTGGCGGGATTGAAGCGGGACTAGCGCCAATCGGGCAGTAAAAAGCCCCGCGAGTTTCCCAGCGAGGCCTTTTAATTAGTCCTTTTGACTAATCCCTAGAACGGAATGTCATCGTCCAGATCGTCATAGCCGCCGCCTGCACCGCCAGCCGCGCCGCCACCCTGATTGCCGCCGCCGGAGCTTTGTCCGCCGCCGTAATTGCCGCCTCCGCCACCACCGCCGCCTGATGCGCCGTCCAGCATAGTGAGCGTGCCGCCCATCCCTTGGATCACGACCTCGGTGGAATAACGGTCATTGCCGCTTTGATCTTGCCATTTGCGCGTTTGCAGCTTGCCTTCGACAAAGACTTTGCTGCCTTTCTTTAAGAAGCGCTCAACCACGCCAACAAGTCCTTCAGAAAAAATCGCGACGGTGTGCCATTCGGTTTTCTCACGGCGTTCGCCAGTGTTCTTGTCTTTCCAATTTTCCGATGTCGCAATGCGCAAATTCGCCACGCGACCACCATTTTGGAAAGACCGGATTTCTGGATCAGCGCCCAAATTGCCGATCAGCATTACTTTATTGAGGCTGCCTGCCATTGTCTCTCATTTCCCTATTGCTGGCCCGCGCAGATGACACGATGACCAAGTGATTCTCTGGGAATGAAAGTGGCAGCGAGGAGGCCGCACGGCAAGCAATCCATGCCTCTTGTGCACGGGTGTTGCGTCCAAAACGGAGGTTTCTACTTAGGTAAACGGCTAAGAAGAGCCGATCAGCTTTCAGGATAACGCAAGCGGCCAAGGAAGCGCGATATGCTAAAAGTATCGCGCGTCTCGCCGCTTGATCCGCCCAGCAATTTCGCTTTTGCCTTTTCAAACTTCATCACGCCATCAATCCGGCGTTCCAAGAAGGCATGGGTTTTGGCTTTGTCTGGCGTATCATCACCTTCAAACACAGCCAAAGTCGCAGCGTAAATCCCGGCAAGGATCGTGCGTTTTGTGTAGTGATTGTAATCAGTCGCCGTATCGCCTGCCAGCCGCCACATCAGATCGGCGCTATGCCAACCCATTTTCAGCGATTGGCGCGCATTTTGCG
>CALFEA010000064.1 GCA_937950385.1 uncultured Altererythrobacter sp.
GAAAAACGCCACGCCCGCCGACGCCTACTTCGGCAGGGCCGAAACCATCATCAAACAGCGAGAAAGGATCAAACGCAAAACCATCGAACAAAGGCGCTTGCAACACCGCAAGCTAGCCGCATAATATCAACCAACCAGATGAACCCAAACACTCTCCTATTTTATGCAGCTAATCTGTCTCATGAACGCTGACGGGGAACAGCCTCAAACATCAAAACCGAAGTGTTTCCGATTCAGATCGTCTTGGAAAATAATTTCCGGATGTTCGCTGAGGAAGCGAGCAGCCTTAGCATTAGCCTTAAACCAGTTTCGTGTTCTCTGAATGCAGTTTGTGATCCGGTCGCATTGATGCGTATTTCAAGCAATCTGGTGGCCAATGCTATTGCCCATTCTGGCGCATCGAAGGTCCGCATTGGTTGCCGACGAAAAGGCAAACACATCAGCTTCGAGGTGCATGACAATGGCAATGGAATGACAGACGATGCCCTTTCAAAATCTATGAAGGAGGGATTCCGCGGCGAAAGGAGTGAAGGGAGCGGCCTTGGGCTCGCGATAGTCCAAAACCTATGCGAAGATCACGCGCTATCATTAGATGTGAGTTCAGGAGTTGGTCTGGGAACCAGCTTTTCGGTACAGGTCCCGCAAGCACAAGAGTGAAGCCTCTAGATTATCTGACGAGGTGCTGTCAGTCTAATCGCAACTTGTCTCTGATTGGCAGAGGATGCCATATCCTGGGTTCAGTTCAAGCCATAAGGTTTTGCCACTCAGCCAATGCGGCTGAGCGGGCGGTCTTGTAAGTCTGTCTGTCGATTAGATGGCGCTGGGAGTTGAAGTGATTGTGGATATTGGCATAGAGCGAAGCGAACTTCTGCAATGATTTCATCTGCCTGAACCGTAGCATCGCTCGCTCTCGTCGTCGAAATGGTAAGTGCGAGTTTTCGACCCGATTGTTCTTCCACCGCCCCATCTCACGGCGGTCGAGATTTCCTAGATCTCGCATAGCTGCCGGATAGGATCGGAGCCCGTCGGTGACACTTTGCTCTGCCTAACCATGCCGCTTCAGTGCCTTCTTCAAGAACCGTAGCGCCGCCTTTTTGTCACGCTTTTTCGTGACGTAACTCTCGAGGATCTCGCCTTCTTGGTCCACCGCACGCCACAGATAATGGGTTTCGCCGTTGATCTTTACGAACACCTCATCGAGGTGCCAGCGCCAGTTTCGAAAGCCCTTCATTCTCGAAATGCGCTGACGCTTGATGTTGGCTGCGAACATCGGACCAAAGCGGTTCCACCAAAGCCGCACCGTCTCGTGACAAACATCAATCCCGCGCTCGAACAGCAGATCCTCGACGTTCCTCAGCGAAAGCGGGAAACGGACGTACATCATCACAACCAGGCGGATGATCTCTGGCGATGAGTTGAAATAACGAAACGGACTGGCTGGTTTCTTAGGTCTGGGCATCGCCCTGCCCTATCCAATCAGCGCCAAATTTCAATTGGGTGCATTTGCTTTGACAGCACCAGGGAAACTCCTCTGATTGCGATCAGCCAAGAGACTGCTCGCGCAATTCTCGCCTGTAACGTCCAGAGACTGATGCTGAAGTTCCAGCGAACGGCGGTTTGGCCTGCTAAAGCCCGCGCGCGCAGCGGCTTTGCGAAGGCAGCCTGTAGACAGAGACTAGTGCTGGGGGTGGATGGCGGAGACGGAGGGATTCGAACCCTCGAAAGAGTTGCCCCTTTACACGCTTTCCAAGCGTGCGCATTCGACCACTCTGCCACGTCTCCGCGTCGCTGTTTCCAGCGATGCATGCGCCTCTAGCTGCCTGTCGCTTGCCGCGCAAGCGCAGGTTTGGCATGAATGCGCTTATGAAAACAAAAATCCTGATACTCGCTGCGCTTTTGCTGAGCGCCCCTGCACTTTCTCAAGAGACAGATAGCGAGGTTGCGCCTTCACCAAACGCGATTGTCGATGCGGCAAAGCCTGCGGAATGGGTGCAAATTCCGCCTGAGGATTTGCTGATAATGACGCTGGCGCCGAATAGTGACGGCGAGGTTCGTGAAGTGGTAATCCAACTGATGCCCGCACCCTTTTCACAAGGCTGGGTATCGAACATCCGCACTCTGGCCCGAGCAAAATGGTACGATGGGATCACCGTCAACCGCGTGCAGGACAATTACGTTGTGCAATGGGGCGATGCGCATGGCGAAGACCCCGAGAAAGCTAAGCCCTTGCCTGATGGGCTGAACGTGATGGACGAGGACGATTACACTTCTACCAACGGCGCAGGCACTGCCGCACTGGTCAGGAAACTAACTGGCGTTGATGTCACCTCAGTTTCTAATGAAGAAGTCATTGGACTTTTGAACGAGCACAGTTTTGGAAAGATCAGAGCGAACAAGGACATCGCTGAAGCCGCCTTAGGCGCAGACTCATATTCAGGGCGAGCTTTCCATCTGATGGGTTGGCAGCTTGCTCAAGATGAAGGGAAGCTTGGCTCTGGGAACTGGCCCGTCCATTGCTACGGCATGGTTGGCGTGGGAAGGAACTATTCCCCAGACACAGGATCGGGCGCAGAGCTTTACACCGTCATCGGACATGCGCCTCGCCATCTTGATCGCAATATCGCGCTGGTTGGGCGGATTGTCTCCGGCATGGAGCACCTCTCCAGCATGAAGCGTGGTTCAGGCGAATTGGGCTTCTACACCGAGGATGAGGCTGGTCTGCGCACACCAATCCAATCCATCCGCGTGGTCAGTGATATGGATGCTGATACCCAACCCGCTTACGAATATCTCTCTACCGAAAGCGAGGCATTCGCCAAATATGCCGAGGCGCGCGCCAATCGCCGCGATCCGTTCTTTATCACGCCGGCAGGCGGCGCGGATATTTGCAATATCCCTGTGCCGTTTCGCGCTGTGGCCGCGCAATGATAGCTGATCGTCATTGCGAGGAGCCGCAGGCGACGCGGCAATCCACCGAACCGGTAGTGCGTTGAACAACAACTTGCACAGGCTGGCAAAGGATACGGCCCATGGATTGCTTCGCTTCGCTCGCAATGAAGAGTGCAAGAGTTGGCTAAGAGAAACAAATGACTGAAACACTCCAAACCACCCTGCCCTTGCAAGTTTGGCGCGGGGATCGCGGCACTTATGCGATGGTTGCGGTGACAGGCGCGACGGCTGAGGCGATCGCCACCCATGCCGCCTTGCACCGCATGGAATTTGGCAAAGCGCGCGGGTTCGGCTCGGTTAAATGCTATGCCACCATTGGTGACACACGCTGGAAAACTTCCGTGTTCCCAATGAAGCTGGATGATATGTCACGCACATCAAAATCTTGGACCCTGCTGGTCAGCAAGAAGGTGATGAGGCTGGAAGACTTGGCGGAAGGCGACCGCGTTCCGCTCACATTGGAATTGATCTAATCTGCTTTAGCCAATGGCGCATCGGCATTTTTATCGCTTTCCCGATACCCTTCGCGAACCTCTGACAAGAATTGCACCGCTTGCTCGCGCAATTGTTCTGCATGACGCTGCGAATCCTCCGATGATTTGAGCATCTGCACAGCGGCACTGCCCACTTCCAATGAAGACCCGCGTACCTCGCCCAAGGTTGTCGAAACCGCGTCAGAGCTGGTGGCAACGGTATCGATGCTCTGCGCCAATTCGCGGCCTGACATTGATTGTTGATCCACCGCCGCTGCGATAGACACGGCAGATTCTTCTAACCGGGCGATCTGATCGGTGACCT
>CALFEA010000065.1 GCA_937950385.1 uncultured Altererythrobacter sp.
GAAACCCATGCGATCCCTGTGACCGTTGACGAATTCGTCGATGCACAGCGCTGCTATCCGATTGTTTTCACCTCGGGCGAAGGCTCGCTGCCGATCATTATGATGGGCCTCAATGAAGGCGTGAACACATTCGTTGATGACAAAGGCATGATGACCGACAACGTCTATCTGCCCGCATATGCGCGCCGCTATCCTTTCATGCTGGCGAAACTGACACAGGACACGGAAGAATTGTCGCTGTGCTTTGACCCCGCATCAGGCGTTGTTGGCGAGTTTAAAGAAGGCAATGCGCTGTTTGAAAAAGACGCGCAGCCAACCGAATTCACAAAGGGCATCTTGGATTTTTGTCAGAAGTTCGAAGAATCAGGCCAGCGCACAAAAGCCTTTATGGATGAGCTGGTAAAACACGATTTGCTGATGGATGGCGAAATTGCGATCACGCAAAATGATAAGCCAGACACGCCATTCGTCTATCGCGGTTTCAAAATGGTCGACGAAGCGAAATTGCGCGAATTGCCTACGGAAACCGTAGAAGAGCTGAACAAGAACGGCATGCTGATGCTGATCCATGCGCACCTCTTCTCGCTCAATTTGATGCGGACGATCTTCTCGCGCCAAGCAGCTCAGGGCAAGGTTCCTGAAGCGCCTGCAGCAGAAGCTGAAACAGCCAAGCCCAAGAAGAAATAATTGCTCAGCTGAGCTAAGTTAAAAAAGGGGGTGCTGCGGTTGAAACGCAGTGCCCCCTTTCTTACATTTGAAGGGTCGGTGCGGCATCCCCCCTCCCTTGATCGCGCCGACGTCCATGCAGCCCAATGGGCCGCATGGTCTCCCTGAACCTTTCTTCCGAATTTCGGGCCGCCCCGTGCTTACATGTACGGGGCGGATTTTTTAGAATTAGCGCAGATTATTCAGCGGCTTGTGCAAGGCTTCCGCCTTCTGCCAGACGCGCTGTTACAGCGCCGAGCTCTCGCACCATTCCCGCCAGCATTTTAGCCAGCGGCTTTGCACCATCACTCAGCTCTGCCATTGAATCATCAAGATAGAGGCTGCGACACACTTCCAATTGCATCGCATGCAGCCCGCGCGTCGGCCCCGCATGCGCATCCAAAACATAGCCGCCCGAATAGGGGCGATTGTGACTGGCAGGCGAGCGCTGGCGATCAAGAAAATTGAGCGCCCTTGCCGACAATCTATCATCGCAGGATGCACCAAACCGGTCACCGATTACAAAGCGGGCAATATGGTCCATCCCATAGCGCTTTTTCAGCGGCGGCATGGAATGAAAATCCACTAGCAAAGCAGCGCCCCAATGATCGCGAATCCGGCTCAATTCCTTGCTCAAAGCGCTGTGATAAGGCCGGTGAATATGATCAATGCGTGCATTCAATTCTGCTAGCGGGATCTTACCGCGCCATATTTCGCCAAAATTGGGCAAGCGCCTTGGAACCAAACCCAAACCGCTGCGCGCGCGGCGATTGGCCTGACTGTGCAGCGTGGGTCTTTTTTCCGCCCCGACGATCATGTCCCAATCCACGTCCTCTTTTGAGCGGTTGAGGTCGAGCATTGCACGCGGGGCATTTGCCATCAGCAGCGAGGCCCCTGTTTGCTGCGCCACCATCTGCGCAATTTCATCGATCAAGCGATCTTCTAGACGCAATTGTGAAAAAGCAGGTTCGCGCATCTGTTCGAGCACATGAGCAGGATAGTCGCGGCCACCATGGGGTGCGGCGATCAATATGGGAATTGGCGGCTTTTCTGGCGCAAACAGCGTGTGAAACGCGGCACCGCCAATATGCGAATCGCCTTTAGCCGAATCGGCTGCCGTATTTTTGCGCTCATCCATCGCGTAAATTGCTGCCCGCTCTTGCTGTCTGTGTCAAAGCAGGTCAGCTAGGTCCAAGGGAAAGATTTATTAAAACCTTCGCGCTATGGAAGCTGACATGGATCAGAACGACAAACTCAAAATTCTCCTGGCTGAGGATGAAACTGCAATGCGCACCTATTTGGAGCGCGCTTTGACCAAGGCCGGATATGCGGTTGTCACGGTTGATCGCGGCACAGAAGCTGTGCCTTTGCTGGAAAAAGAACACTTCGACCTTTTGTTGTCTGACATTGTGATGCCAGAAATGGACGGCATTGAATTGGCTCAGCGCTGCGCCGAGGTCTCACCGACCACTAAGGTGATGTTTATCACTGGTTTTGCAGCCGTTACCTTGCGTGCGAGCAAAGAGCAGCCCGCAGCGAAAGTTCTCTCAAAACCATTTCATTTGCGTGATTTGGTCCTCGAAGTTGAACGTGTTTTTGAAGAAAAACTCGAAGCCAACTTTCAGCGTTAAGCAAAATAACCTGCCCTAGCGCGCCCTTGGCCCCTTGCACCCTTGCATTGGCCAAGTTAGAGGGCGCCTTCGTTGACAAATAATCAGCGAGATAACCGAGAGTGTGGGCGTATAGCTCAGTGGTAGAGCACTACATTGACATTGTAGGGGCCGGGAGTTCAACTCTCTCTACGCCCACCATCGGTTCTTTTTAACCTCCTGCAGTCGCATTTTCGCATTTTCGCGAACTTGCACAGTTGCGCCCCTATGCTAAGGCGCGCGGGAACCTTTCCTCCCGGCATCTAAACAACAGGGCTATTATGCAAAAAATCCAGGTGAAGAACCCGGTCGTCGAACTCGACGGCGACGAGATGACACGAATCATTTGGCAGTGGATCCGCGAACGGCTGATCCTGCCTTATCTTGATATTGATTTGAAATATTTCGACCTCTCGATCGAGAAGCGTGACGAAACCGACGATCAAATCACGATCGATGCGGCCAATGCGATCAAAGAACATGGTGTCGGCGTTAAATGCGCAACGATTACACCTGATGAAGACCGCGTTGAAGAGTTTGGCCTCAAGAAAATGTGGCGCTCGCCCAATGGCACGATCCGCAACATCCTCGGCGGCGTTGTGTTCCGCGAGCCTATCGTGATCGATAACGTTCCGCGCCTCGTGCCCGGTTGGACAGACCCGATTGTTGTTGGTCGCCACGCTTTTGGCGATCAATACCGCGCCACTGACACTTTGATCCCGGGCGCTGGTAAACTGCGCCTCGTTTTCGAAGGCGAAGACGGCAAGAAAATCGACCTCGACGTGTTTGAATTCCAATCATCCGGCGTCGCCATGGCGATGTACAATCTTGATGATTCGATTCGCGACTTTGCTCGCGCGTCGATGAATTACGGTCTCGACCGCAAATGGCCGGTCTATCTGTCGACCAAGAACACAATCATGAAAGCCTATGACGGCCGCTTCAAAGATTTGTTCCAAGAAGTGTTCGACGCTGAATTTGCCGATAAATTCGAAGAAGCCGGCATTATTTACGAGCACCGCTTGATCGATGACATGGTTGCATCGGCTCTGAAATGGAGCGGCAAGTTCGTATGGGCTTGTAAGAACTATGACGGCGATGTTCAGTCTGACACAGTGGCACAGGGCTTCGGTTCACTCGGCCTTATGACATCAGTGTTGATGACACCGACCGGTGATTGCGTTGAAGCAGAGGCTGCTCACGGCACCGTGACGCGCCACTATCGCCAGCATCAACAAGGCAAAGCAACCTCGACCAACCCGATCGCATCGATCTTCGCGTGGACGCGCGGCCTGATGTATCGCGGCAAGTTCGATGCAACACCTGAAGTGGTTGAATTCGCTCAAACGCTTGAGCGGGTTTGCATTGAAACGGTTGAAAGCGGCAGCATGACCAAGGATTTGGCACTGCTGATTGGCCCTAACCAAAGCTGGCAGACAACCGAGCAATTCTTCGAATCGATTGTTACCAATCTTGAAAAAGAGATGGCGAGATAGGCTTTTTTAAAAGCCGCGCGGTTCAACTCGCGCTGACTTAAAAGAGGGGTGGCCTTGAAATGGGCTGCCCCTTTTTTGTGCGCCAATAGTTTGTGCCGGATAAGCAAATCCCGCGCGTGACAGTTTGCTATTTGCCGCTTAACACATAGTCATGGCCGGTGAACTTGCCCCTTCCCCCATCCTTTCCGATGCGCTGGTGATCTTGGGCGCGGCCGGCCTCGTCATTCCTGTCTTTACCCGCTTTCGCATTACGCCAGTGATTGGATTTATCCTGATCGGTATTGCAGTCGGCCCATTCGGTCTCGGCAA
>CALFEA010000066.1 GCA_937950385.1 uncultured Altererythrobacter sp.
CGCGTTTCAGCTGGTCGATGGAATACAGGCTGTATCCCTTAGCGCATTGCGCGGGCTTCAAGATACGCGCGTGCCGATGTGGATGGCCACTTTCAGCTATTGGGTTGCCGGGATTGGCGTTGCCATTGGTCTTGGCTTTTATACCCCGCTTGCAGGAATTGGCGTTTGGATCGGCCTTGCCACTGGGCTTGCGACAGCGGCGTTTTTCCTAACTTGGCGCTGGATGGCGCGGGACCGGCTTGGGCTAACACAGCGCCCATAGAAATTTGCGAAAATTTTTGAGCCGCGCAGCTGTTGACTCTCCTAAGCGCCGCCCCCACATGCGCCTTGCTGGCACTCTCCATGCGAGAGTGCCAATCTTATGTTCAACCTATAAAGAAAGGTCACAATCATGGCATTTCGTCCGCTGCACGACCGCGTATTGGTCCGCCGTATCGAAGCCGATCAAAAAACTGCTGGCGGGATCATAATCCCCGATAGCGCCCAAGAAAAACCATCAGAAGGCGAAATCGTCTCTGTCGGATCAGGCACTAAAGCAGAAGACGGCACTGTTACACCATTGGACGTCAAAGCTGGCGACAAGGTTCTGTTTGGCAAATGGTCCGGCACAGAAATCAAGCTCGACGGCGAAGACCTGCTCATCATGAAAGAAAGCGACATTTTGGGCGTGATGGGCTGATCCATCGCTCACGACTAACGCTTACCTTTTACCCACACTCAATTAGGAGAATATCTCATGGCTGCTAAGGACGTAAAGTTCGGCCGTGATGCCCGCGAAGGCATCCTCAAGGGCGTCGATACGCTCGCAAACGCTGTTAAAGTGACACTCGGCCCTAAAGGCCGGAACGTTGTCATCGACAAGAGTTTCGGCGCACCGCGCATCACCAAAGACGGTGTTTCTGTCGCGAAAGAAATCGAGCTTAACGATAAGTTTGAAAACATGGGCGCGCAAATGCTCAAAGAAGTCGCTTCGAAAACGAACGACCTCGCAGGTGACGGCACCACCACTGCAACTGTTCTGGGCCAAGCGATCATTCGCGAAGGCATGACCGCCGTTGCAGCTGGCATGAACCCGATGGATCTGAAGCGCGGCATCGACCAAGCTGTGACCACCATTGTGGCTGATCTGCAAAAGCGCACTAAAGACGTTGCTGGCACTTCTGAAATCGCCCAAGTTGGCGTTATCTCTGCCAATGGCGACAAAGAAGTCGGCGAGAAAATCGCAGAAGCGATGGAAAAAGTCGGCAAAGAAGGCGTTATAACCGTTGAAGAAGCCAAAGGCCTCGAGTTTGAACTCGACGTTGTTGAAGGCATGCAATTCGACCGCGGTTACCTCTCACCATACTTCATCACCAACCCTGACAAGATGACGGTTGAACTGGAAAACCCATACATCCTCATCAACGAAGGCAAGCTGTCTAGCCTGCAAGCCATGTTGCCTGTTCTTGAAGCAGCTATGCAATCGGGCCGTCCCCTGCTGATCATTGCAGAAGACATTGAAGGCGAAGCTTTGGCGACCCTCGTGGTCAACAAATTGCGCGGCGGCCTGAAGGTTGCAGCGGTAAAGGCGCCTGGCTTTGGCGATCGCCGTAAAGCGATGCTGCAAGACATCTCGATCCTGACCAAGGGCGAAATGATCAGCGAAGAGCTGGGCATTAAGCTTGAGAGCGTAACGCTCGGTATGCTGGGTTCGGCCAAGCGCGTCACCATCGATAAAGACAACACCACAATCGTTGATGGTGCTGGCGAAGAAGCCGACATCAAAGCCCGCGTTGGCGAAATCCGCGCGCAGATCGAAACAACCACGTCAGATTATGACAAAGAGAAACTGCAAGAACGCCTCGCGAAACTCGCTGGCGGTGTTGCTGTGATTAAGGTTGGCGGTGCTTCGGAAGTTGAAGTGAAAGAACGCAAGGACCGCGTTGATGACGCGCTCCACGCAACCCGTGCAGCCGTTGAAGAAGGCATCGTCCCAGGCGGCGGTACTGCGCTTCTTTATGCGACGAAAGCATTGGCAGGCACCAAAGGCGATAATGACGATCAAACACGCGGTATTGATATCGTGCGCAAGGCGATCCTCGCACCGATCCGTCAAATCGCTGAAAACGCTGGCCATGATGGCGCAGTTATCTCGGGCAATCTTTTGCGCGAAGATGACGAAACCCAAGGCTTTAACGCAGCGACCGACACCTACGAAAACCTCGTAGCGGCTGGCGTGATCGACCCGACAAAGGTTGTTCGCACTGCATTGCAAGATGCAGCATCAGTGGCCGGTCTGTTGATCACCACAGAAGCCGCCATTGCGGATGCACCTGATGACAGCGCCGGCGGCGCCCCAGGCATGCCTGATATGGGCGGCATGGGCGGTATGGGCGGCGGCATGGGCTTCTAAGCCATGTCTTGAGCCTGACGAAGGGCTCAAACCACCGACTATACGTCACAAAAGAAGACCCGGCTGGAGCGATCTGGCCGGGTTTTTCTTTGCTGGAAATGACAACGCAAAAGGCCGGGGTTTAAGCGCGCTTTTGAGTAAATTGCGCGGGCTGCTGCACAAGCATGCGCCATTTTGGAGGTATCTGGGCTTGCCGGAACGGTATGATTGAAGGAATCTATCGTTCATCCGGCACAATTTAACGCCTCTGCGCAATTTTTACTTGCAGCGGCGACTCGCAAGACTCTACGCCCCATAAATAGCCGTTAACCCGGCGCAAAGCTTGAATGGACTATACAATCCTAATGCTCATACAAATCCAGACCCGCCTGAAATCCCTCTCCCTTGCTGCCGCTTCGCCATTGCTTGCCGCCGGAATGCTGGCGGGCGGGATGGTCGCAGGGGCCGCGCCCGCTGCCGCGCAGACCAATAATCTGGAATCCGAATTTGACCGCGCTTTGGGAACACAGACGCGCGAGCCGCAGACGTTTGCCGCCCAATATCAATCGGGTTTTGAACAGCGTATCGCGCAATTGGCTGACGGCGATAGAGGCCGGATTGGTGTCTATGCCGTCGATTTGACCACTGGCAAAGAAGTGTCCGTGCTGGCAGATCAACGCTTTCCTATGGCCTCAACCAGCAAAGTCGCGATTGCAGCGGTATTCTTGGCCGGGGTTGATCAAGGCCGTTGGAGCCTGAGCAGCGAATTTCCCCTGCTGACCCGCATTAAATCAAAGAGATTCTCCTCACAGCGCGCGAACACCGTGTCGAGCCGCTATGTTTCTGGGCAAAAATTGGTCGATCTGATGATCAGCAAAAGCTGCAATAGCTGCACCGATGCATTGCTGAATGTTGTCGGCGGGCCCGGCGCTGTGAACAATTGGATGCGCCGGACGGCTGGCATTACTGATTTTGAATTGTCCCGCGATATTGCAACCTTGGTGCGCGATGATGGCGAATATGACCCTGCCGCTTGGATTGATGAGCGCGATTCCGCCAGTCCGCGGGCGATGGGCTTATTGCTAGCTGGGATTTACAATGGCCGCTGGCTGAGCCCGCGCAGCCGCAGCGTTATCCTCAACGCGATGCAGGCGACAACTACGGGGCGGGACCGGATGAAAGCCGCGCTGCCAATGCGTGCAAATCTGGCGCATAAAACAGGAACGCTGACGCGGACCGCTAGCGATATTGGCTTTTTCCGGCTGGATGATGGCAGGACGATTGCGGCTGCGATTTACGTGACCGGCCAGAGCGCCAATTTGACTGATGAAGCGCGCAATAAACGCGCCGCCAGAAGCAAACGCGATCGGCGCATCGCTGAGATTACACGAGCGCTGTATGATGGCTATCGTCAAACAGGCCAGAATAACGGGCGACAATGGACCAATGGCGTGTGGACCGGCGGTTAAGGCTGCGCGTTTAAACATCCAATGGGCAGCCAATATAAGCAGCCCAAACCGGTTTCGAAGCACCGCCTGAGATGGCGAGGCCAATTGAGGCCAAACGAGGCCAAAGCCGAGACGGCGCCTAAGTGACGCTTTTAAAACAGTAAAACATGAGGCCATTTGGCCAGGCGTTCGGCTGGCTTTTGCATTGCCAGAACTCGCGGCGCGATTCGCGCCCATATCTAAGCCAAAACTCAAGCGCGCACGAAAAAGGGCGGCACCGTTAAGGTACCGCCCTTCTTGAACCTTATGGAAGGTCGCTAGAGTAAATTACTCAGCTGCTTCTTCAGCAACTTCAGCAACTTCTTCCATAGCGCCTTCAGCAGCTTCTTCAGTTGCTTCCATGGCGCCTTCAGCTGCGTCAGCTGTTTCTTCCATAGCGCCTTCAGCGGTTTCAGCTACTGCTTCAGCGTTAGCTTCTACGTCTGCAGCAACGGCATCAGTGGTTTCACCAACGGCATCAGCAGTTTCACCGCAAGCAGCGAGACCCAGAGCAGAAGTTGCAACAGCAGCGGCAAGAACGATCTTACGCATAATATAAATTCCTTGATCAGCGAGTGTTATAAGCGACGACCGGTTTGCGACCCTCGCGCAAAGAAGAGAACCCCTCTCCTTCTGCACCCTAAATAGTGGCGACTTTGTGGCAGTGCAAGCCCTTTCGTCACATTTCGCCACTTTTTCGCCTTATTTTAGATCATATCATTGATTTTACGGTGCCTTTTTCCTGAAAACATTCCACAAGCCCCCTGCGGAGAAGCGCATTTACACAGCTTACGCACACCCGCCGAGCCTGCTAGTAAACCAAATATGGCGGAAAAACAGCATCTCTACCTCGTTGACGGCTCCTCTTACATTTTCAGGGCGTATCACCGCTTGCCGCCCCTTACGAATCCCGAAGGGACACCGGTGGGCGCAGTCTATGGCTACACCACCATGCTGTGGAAATTGGCGGAAGATCTCGATTCGGCCAAGGGTCCGACCCATTTAGCGGTGATTCTCGATGCATCGGGCAAAAGCTTCCGCAATGACATTTATCCCGAATATAAGGCCAATCGGCCGCCTGCACCCGAAGACTTGGTTCCGCAATTCCCGCTCATCCGTGATGCGACTCGGGCCTTTAGCCTCCCGTGTATCGAGGAGCAGGGTTTGGAAGCCGATGATCTCATCGCCTCCTACGCCCGCGCGGCTCAAGACAAAGGCTGGGATGTCACCATCGTATCGTCCGATAAGGATTTGATGCAATTGATCGGCGAGAAGGATGGCCCAGATGGCCCGGCGCGCATTGATATGCTCGACACGATGAAGAACCAGCGCATCTATTTGGACGAAGTGCATGAAAAATTTGGCGTAACGCCCGACCTGGTCGGCGATGTCCTCGCGCTGATGGGAGATGCGGTCGACAATGTGCCCGGCATTTACGGCATCGGCCCCAAGACCGCGAGCAAGCTGATCGCAGAGCATGGCTCACTGAATGCTGCGCTCGATTATGCGCCGGAGATGAAAAAATCCAAGCTGAAAGAGCGTTTGCTCGAAGGGCGCGAGCAGGCTGATCTCAGCCGGATCCTCGTGGCGCTGAAAGAAGACGCTCCTTTGCCACAGGCGTTGGACGAGCTAAAATTGGACGGCGTGCCGGATGAGCCGCTTGCTGAATTTTTGCAGACCCATGGCTTTTCATCGCTGCTCAAACGGCTTGGCGCAGGAAGCGGCAGCCCCGAACGCCGCAATGATCTCAATCCGCCGAAAAAGGATAAGTCAGGCGACAAGGGCACTGAAGAAGGCAGCACGCAGGCCCTGCCCGATATGCCAACGGTTGATCGCAGCGCTTATGAAACGGTGCAAACATTGGAGCGGCTGGAGCATTGGGTCGCGCGCGCGACAAAGGCACGGACAGTCGCGGTCGATACTGAAACAAACTCGCTCAATGCCATGCAGGCCGATCTGGTGGGTGTTAGCCTCGCGCTTGGCCCCAATGATGCGTGCTATATCCCGCTGACGCATGGCGGCTCTGATCTGCTGGCCGAGACACCAGAGCAAATAGGTCTGGATGCGGCCATCGCGGCGCTCAAACCGATGCTAGAGGATGATAGCGTCCTCAAAATTGGCCAGAATATCAAATATGATATCAATGTGCTTGCGCGCTACGGGATAAATGTCGCCCCGCTCGAAGACACGATGGTCATGAGCTTCGCATTGGACGCAGGCCGCGGCGAGGCGGGCATGGGCGGCGGCCACGGGATGGATGATTTGTCGATCCGGCACCTTGGTCACACCTGCCTTTCCTACAAAGAAGTGTGCGGCACCGGCAAGAAAGCCATCCCCTTCGGCGAGGTGGATTTGGTCCGCGCGACCGAATATGCCGCCGAGGATGCCGATGTGACTTGGCGGCTCTACCACGTCTTGAAGCCGCGCCTGTCCGCAGAAGGCGGCACAAAAATATACGGCCGCGTAGACCGCCCGCTGATCACGGTTGTGGCCGCTATGGAGCGCGAAGGCATCAAGGTTGACCGCGCAAAGCTGGCCGGTCTCTCGACCGAATTTGCCGGTGAAACCGCAAGGCTAGAAGGCGAAATTCACGAGGCCGCTGGCGAGGAATTTTCCATCGGCAGCCCCAAGCAATTGGGCGATATCCTGTTTGAAAAGCGCGGAAACAAGGGCGGCAAGAAAGGCAAGAGCGGGCAATATTCCACCGATCTCAGCGTGCTGGAACGGCTTGCTGGTGACGGTGAACCGATTGCCAAGAAAGTGCTGGAATGGCGGCAGCTTGCTAAGCTGAAATCGACCTATACCGATGCGTTACAAGCGGCGATCAATCCCAAGACCGGACGGGTTCACACATCCTATATGCTGGCAGGGGCGCAGACCGGGCGGCTATCATCCACCGATCCAAACTTGCAAAACATTCCAATCCGCACAGCGATTGGCCGGCAAATTCGCGAAGCGTTCGTGCCTGAGGCTGGCAATATTCTCCTCGCCGCTGATTACAGCCAGATTGAGCTGCGACTGGCGGCGCATATGGCAGACGTAGCCACTTTGAAAGAAGCCTTTGCCAATGGCGAAGACATTCACTCGCGCACCGCCACAGAGATGTTTGGTGAAGTGACCCGCGACACACGCGCGCAGGCAAAGACGATCAATTTTGCGATCCTTTACGGTATTTCCCGTTGGGGATTGGCAGGCCGTTTGGAAGTGGAGGCCGACGAGGCTCAGGCTATGATCGACACCTATTTTCAGCGCTTCCCTGGTATCCAGCGCTATATTGCAGAGACGTTGGAAACGGTAAAAGAGCGCGGCTATTCTGAAACATTGTTTGGCCGCAAGACATGGTTCCCGCGGATCAATTCCAAGAATGGTAATGAGCGCCAAGGGTCTGAGCGCGCCGCAATCAATGCCCCGATCCAAGGCACCAGCGCCGACATTATCAAGCGCGCGATGGCCCGGATGTTGCCCGCCTTGCGCGATGCTGGCCTGCCCAATGTGCGGATGCTTTTGCAAGTGCACGATGAGCGTGTGTTTGAGCTGCCCGAGGGTGATGTGGCGGCTGCCTCACCCATTATTGAACGCGTTATGGCAGAGGCTGCGCAGCCTGCTGTTGCATTGGATGTTCCGCTTGGAGTCGAGATCGGCACGGGCGCAAGTTGGGATGCGGCACATTGATCCAGCAATATTTCAATCCGGCGCAATGGAGCGTGGACGGGCCCACCGCATTGATGGCGGCGGTATCACTGACCATTGGCCTGGCATTGGCCTATCTGGCTTACCGCGTCATTTTTGCCATTGTCAGCCGGTTGGCGCGGCGTTCTGAGGCTAAAGAAGATGATCTGATTGTCGAACGGATCAGGCCGCCGATCAAATGGGCATTCTTGGCAATTGGTGTCTCATTCGCTGCACAGGCCAATCCAGTGCTGGAGAGTATTTGGGGGCCATTGGGCGGCTTTCTGCAACCGGCATTGCTGGGCTGGATCGCCTATAATCTGGTCAAGGCTCTAACGGCGATCATGGAATTGCGGCTGGGTTCTCAAGACCCTGTTTCCGTCCGCAGCCGCAAGACAAGGCTTGCGGTCCTCTCGCGCCTTGCGACCGCTGCTATCATCACGATTACCGTTGGCTTGATGCTGTTTTCTATTCCTTCGGTTCAGGCAATCGGCACAACCATGCTGGCCTCTGCAGGCCTCGCTGCCTTAGCGGTGGGCGCCGCCGCACAGCCCGCATTGAAATCGCTAATTGCGGGTCTGCAAGTGGCGCTGACTGAGCCCATGCGCATTGGCGATTTGGTGGTGGCCGATGGTCACACGGGCCGTGTTGAAGAGATTCGCATGAGCTATGTCGTGCTGCGTATTTGGGACCAGCGAGTGGTTATTTTGCCCACCACGCGTTTTCTCGATGACAGTTTTGAAAATTGGTCGCGCCGAAATGAAGAGCTAACCGGGCCAGTATTTTTGCACCTTGATCCGGCCACGAAAGTGGCGCCGATACGCGAAGAGTTTCTGCGCTATGTGACAGAGCATCCTTTGTGCGATCAGCGGTCTGCCAATGTGCTGATGACTGAAGCGCATCCCGAAAGCATCGAGCTGCGCCTAGCGATGAGCGCGAAAACGATCGGAGAGCTATGGGAGCTGCGCTGTGACGTGCGCGAGCATATGCTGGGCTGGCTCGGCGATACTATGCCCGAGGCGTTGATCCGGCACCGGTTGGAAGTTGATGCGGCCAATGCGCGGGCGAGCGGCAACTAAACCGCCCCCCCCTCACATATGATCATGCGGCTTAGTCTTTGGCCAAATCGTGCTTTTTATCACGGGTTGGCTCGACCATCCCATCATGGACAAAGCCAATCGGATTGGCCTGCACCGCGCGCTTTTTCAGCTCGCCGCGCATCTTCTTATATTCGCTTTCCATCTTGCCAGTGACGGTGGCGCGGCTGTCTTTCAAAGCCTCAGTGAAGTCTTCCGCGGCAACCTCCTTCACCTTACCGCCAACACGCCGCAAAGCGTTAAGGCCAGCACGGCGCACCACGTCTTCTAAATCCGCGCCCGTGAAGCGCGCGGTCTTCTTGGCAACTGCGCCCAGATCAACGTCCTTGGCCAGCGGCATATCCTTGGTGTGAATGCCCAGGATATGTTCGCGGCCCTTCGCATCAGGCGTACCGACATAAACAAGCTCGTCAAAACGGCCCGGACGCAGCAATGCCGGATCGACCAATGTGGGCCGGTTGGTTGCGCCGATGACGATCACCGATTGCAATTCTTCTAGCCCGTCCATTTCAGCCAAAATCGTATTAACGACGCGGCCGGTTACTTCTGGCTCGCCTTGGCCTGATCCGCGCGCAGGCACGAGCGAGTCGATCTCGTCTATGAATATCACGCATGGGGCGACGCTTCTTGCACGCTGGAACATTTTGGCGATTTGCTGCTCGCTCTCACCGTACCATTTTGACAGGAGATCACTGCTCTTCATCGAAATGAAATTGGCTTCAGCCTCTTTCGCAACAGCTTTGGCCAGCAAGGTTTTGCCTGTGCCAGGAGGGCCATAGAGCAAGAAGCCTTTGGCAGGGCGAATACCCAAGCGGCGGAATGCGTCTGGGTTTTTCAGCGGCAGCTCAATGCCCTCTTGCAGCTTTTCAATCGCATCATCCACGCCGCCAATATCGGACCATTTTGTGCGCGGCATTTGCACCATCACTTCGCGCATGGCGGATGGTTGGACGCGTTTGAGCGCGGAGAGAAAATCCTCACGGCTCACGCAGAGTTTTTCCAGCACTTCGGCCGGTATTTCCTGCTTATCAAAATCCAATTCCGGCATG
>CALFEA010000067.1 GCA_937950385.1 uncultured Altererythrobacter sp.
CCCGCCGAGGTTCCAACACAGGCTCTAGTGTAACATCGCCCGCGCAAGCCGCCGGCCAAGCGTATCTACGGAGTGTAAGTAAACCATGCGGATCCTAATTGTCGAAGACGAACCGACACTTGGCCAGCAGCTTAAGTCGACGCTTGAGCAAACGGGCTATGCGGTGGATCTGTCCACTGATGGCGAGGACGGGCATTTTCTCGGGAGCACCGAGGAATATGACGCGGTTATTCTTGATCTCGGCCTGCCGGAAATCGACGGGCTGACGGTATTGGGCATGTGGCGCAAGGAAGGCCGCGATTTTCCTGTCCTAGTGCTGACGGCGCGTGACAGCTGGTCTGATAAGGTCGCAGGGCTAGATGCAGGCGCGGATGATTATCTCGCTAAACCATTTCAAACAGAAGAGCTTATTGCACGTTTGCGGGCGCTTATTCGCCGCGCATCGGGCAACACATCATCTGAGCTGACGGCTGGACCGGTGCGGCTGGATACGCGCTCCGGCCGCGTTACGCTTGATGGCGAACCAGTGAAGCTGACGGCGCAAGAGTATAAGCTCTTGTCCTATTTGATGCACCACAAGGGCAAAGTGGTTAGCCGCACAGAGCTCATCGAACATATTTATGATCAAGATTTTGACCGCGATTCCAATACGATCGAAGTCTTCGTCACACGCATCCGCAAGAAATTGGGTGCAGAAGTGATCACAACTATCCGTGGCCTCGGTTACAGCCTCGACGACCCCCAAGACGCGCCAAGAGCGTCATGATTTAGGGCCTGACGGTGAAATGCCCGAGGGTGCGAAATCTGACATGGCTGCGCGTGATGCGGTGAAGCCCACAGCGGCGCCTGAACAGGGCGGCGACAATAATGCTGCGCTTTCTGGACCTTTAGAAGCGGCTCCAACGGTAAATCAGGGCTCGCTTGCGCGGCGTATGGCGCTAATCGCGGCTGGCTGGATTTTTGTGCTGCTGCTTGTTGGCGGATTGGCATTGGACCGAACGCTGGTTGGTCTGGTTCAGCGTAATCAGGATGATCAGCTCAATTACATGGTGACAGCCATGATCGCATCGGCTGAAATCGATCCGGTTGGTGAAGTTTGGTTCAACCGAGCGCTGGGGGATCAGAGGTTTTTGGAACCCAATAGCGGGCTGTATCATCAGGTGAATGGTGACGGAGTTGAGCCGTGGCCATCGCGCAGCCTGTGGGACAGGACATTGGAATTGGCGAATGATCACTTTGATGATCAAGCCCATTTTTATTATTCAGACCAATTCGAAGGTGAACGCCTAAGGATTGTAGAGCGCAGCGTTATATTGCCCGGCAGTGAGACGCGCTGGACCTTTGCTGTCGCCTCGGCGACGGAAGAGGCTGACGCGCAAATCGCGCGAACGCGTTCCATCCTTTTGTGGAGTTTCGCGATCCTTGGCCTCGGCCTGTTTATCATGACCTTGCTGCAAATCCGCTATGGCCTATCGCCTTTGCGGCGCGTGCGGGCTGCGATTGTCAATTTGCGTTCTACGGGTGCGAATAGAATTACAGAGCCATTGCCCGAAGAGGTGCAGCCGCTAGTGCAAGAATTGAACGGTTTGCTGGAGCATTCTGAACGCCAAGCCGAAGAAGCGCGCACCCACGCTGGCAATCTCGCCCATGCTTTGAAAACCCCGCTGACTGTGGTGAACAATGCGGCCACTGCCCATGCCGATGATTTGGCCGACACTGTGATCCGCGAGGCGCGCACAATGCGCCGCCATGTCGATCATCACCTTGCGCGGGCGCGGGCAGTTGGCAGGCGCGCGGTTGGCCATGCACGCACACCTGTTCGCGAAAGTGCAGAGGCGGTGCGCCGCGCGGTCGAGCGGCTTTATCCTGATCGCCGGATTGATGTGGCTGGCGGGCGCGAGGCAATGGTATCGATTGAACGCCAAGACCTCGACGAAATTCTCGGTAATCTGATTGAAAACGCAGCGAAATATGGCGGCGGCAGCGTCTTTACGACCTTGGATGCAGAAGAAATGGCCGATGGCAGCGACACGCCGCAATGCATCATCTGGGTTGAAGACGATGGCGTAGGTATTCCGCCTGAAAAGCGCGAGGAATTGTTTGATCGCGGCGCGCGGCTGGATACGGGCAAGCCGGGAACTGGCCTAGGCCTTGCGATCGTGCGCGATGTGGCGGAAATTTATGGCGGCAGTGTCGAGCTGCATGAAAGCGAAGATTTGGGCGGATTGCTGGTTAAGCTCAGCCTGCCCCGGGCGAACTGACGCGCGAACTGATCCGTAAATTAATTGCCGCGAGCTTTCTCATGGTGACGGATCACTTCATCAATAATGAAGCGCAAGAATTTCTCGCTAAATTCTGGGTCTAGATCGGCATCCTCGGACAATTTGCGCAAGCGCTCGACCTGACGTTTCTCGCGGTCCGGATCGGCGGGCGGCAGCGTCACTTTGGCTTTATATTCGCCGACAGCTTGTGTGATGCGAAAACGCTCTGCCAGCATATGGATTAAAGCGGCATCGATATTGTCGATGCTCTTACGAAAGCTGGCCAAGGTTTGGTCAGCGGCATCATCGTTGCGCGAGGGTGAAGGTTCGTTTGACATATTGCATCAGGCTAGCAGCAAATCCGATCTTGCCAAGCGCGCATCTGCAGCGCATGTGCATAGTCTATGAGCGCTCAGGTAATTCCCCTAGTTCGTAAGCAGCCCACGCTTGACCCTATGCTGGCTTTAACAGCGCAGGGCATGAATGATGTGAACGCTGTCATTTTGGAACGGATGCAGAGCGAAATTCCGCTCATTCCGGCACTGGCGGGGCATTTGATTTCCGGCGGCGGCAAACGTTTGCGCCCGATGCTGACACTCGCGGGCGCTGAGCTGGTTGGCTATCAAGGCAATCGCCATCACAAGCTTGCCGCAGCGGTTGAATTTATCCACACGGCCACTTTGCTGCATGATGATGTTGTCGATGGCAGCGAACTTCGGCGCGGCAAGGCAGCGGCCAATATCATCTTTGGCAATCCGGCAACCGTATTGGTCGGTGACTTTTTGTTCAGCCGCGCATTTGAGCTGATGACAGAGGATGGCAGCCTTAAGGTCCTCAAAATTCTCAGCAATGCCAGCGCCGTTATCGCCGAGGGTGAGGTCGCGCAATTGACCGCTCAGCGTCAGATTGAGACCACTGAAGAACGCTATCTCGATATTATTGGCGCAAAAACAGCGGCGTTGTTTGCCGCTGCTAGCCAGATCAGCGCGGTTGTGGCCGAGTGCGACGAGGCAAAAGAGCGCGCATTAGAAAATTATGGCCGCAACCTCGGCATTGCATTTCAATTGGTCGACGATGCACTCGATTATGCCGCTGATGCAGCTGATATGGGCAAGGATCAAGGCGATGACTTCCGCGAGGGCAAGATGACCTTGCCGGTAATTCTGGCATTTGCACGCGGGGATGAGGAAGAGCGCAAGTTTTGGAAAAGTGCGATTGGCGGCCACCGGGCTTCTGATGAAGACCTGGCCCATGCAATCGCCTTGATTGAGAAGCACAACGCGCTTGCCGACACACGCGCACGGGCGCAGCATTTTGCTCAGCGCGCAATTGATGCGATTTCGATCTTTCCAGAAAGCAAAGCACGCGCAGCAATGGCCGAAGCGGCGCAGTTTGCGGTCGCTCGCGGTTATTGAGCGCGTTTGCCCGTGTCTGGCCCTAGTTTGGTCTCTGACGAACTACCCATTTATGATGTTCTTAATGCGCTAAAATCGGCCTTGGCTGATAGCGGCGCTGCGGTGCTGGTGGCGCCGCCGGGCGCCGGTAAAACCACCGCCATTGCGCCTGCTTTGATTGATGAGCCGTGGTGCAGCGGCCAGATTATCCTGACATCGCCGCGCCGTGTCGCGGCCCGCGCAGCCGCTGAACGGATGGCGCAAATGTTGGGCGAGAAACCGGGCGAAACGATTGGTTATCTTACGCGGCTGGACTCCAAGCAATCGGCAAAAACGCGCGTTCTGGTGATGACGGAGGCGATCTTCGTCAATCGGCTGGTCGATGATCCTGAATTGTCAGGAGTGTCTGCGGTTTTGTTTGATGAGGCGCATGAGCGGCATCTAGACAGTGATCTGGGGCTGGCACTGGCATTGGAGGCGCGCAGCATATTGCGCGAGGATTTGCGGGTTTTGGTGATGTCGGCGACAATTGATGGCGCGCGCTTTGCAACTTTGATTGGCGATGATGCTGCGGTGATTGAGAGTGAAGGGCGCAGCTATCCGCTTGATATTCGCTGGCTGGGTTCTTCGCCGCAAATGCGCATTGATGACGCCATGACGTCAGCGATTATGACCGCTTGGCGCGAGCAAGAGGGCGATATTCTGGGTTTTCTACCCGGCGTGGGCGAGATTGAACGCGTGCGCGAGAGGCTGGAGGTAAAGCTACCAGATGTGCCGATTTTGCCTTTGCATGGACAGGTTCAACCCGCCGCTCAGCGCGCTGCGATTGCCCGTGATACAAATGGCCGCCGCCGCATTGTACTCGCCACGTCGGCGTCCATCTGAGCGAAAAGCTCAACACCTTCGCGCATTGGTGCGCGCCCTTCTGGTAGAAGACCAACACGCTTTCGGTCTGCGCCTTTGGCCAGTTCAGCCAAGATGACATCTGTTCCGGGAAATCCGCCTGCGCGTGCGCCACCTGTGCGGCGTACCTTTTGAATGGCCCAATTCAGTGCGGCTTGGGTCGGTG
>CALFEA010000068.1 GCA_937950385.1 uncultured Altererythrobacter sp.
TGCGCTAGCCGAACATCGAGGCCTGCCCCGCGCGCAATACGCTCTGCCAGATCACCGCCCAGCCGAAGCCCTGCTGCATCGGCCATTTCGCGCACAGACGCCGTCACTGTGCCAAGGTCAGGCGGCCAAAACATCGCTACCAAGCCATCCTTGCGCTTTTCCAGCAATTTGGCCGTTCGCGCTTTATCGGTAGCGGCGGTCGCAATGATAAACACCGGTGCCGCATCGCCCGCGCCTGCATCTGCCGTTTCGATTAAAGCCTTCACCGCATCATGCGCTTCATCACCATTGGCGCGCACCACGATATGGCGTTTGTCGCCGAAAAGAGAGGATGATCTCGCCTCATCTCCCAATAGAACGGGGTCACCTCGCAATTGGCCTCCGGATATTTCTACCCGTTCACCCGGATCATCAAGCTGGCCAATGAGAGTGGTTGCCGCCGCGCTCGCCCCTGCTTCATCGGGACCGCAAAAGAAGAACATGGTGCATTGCGCCGCCGCCCGTGCAGCAACATTGCGAAAGTCGCGCTGCGTCGCCTTCACGGCTGAACCGGAGCGGCTGATCCATCCGTCTCGCGGGACCTTAGAGTCAGGGCAACCCGCGTTACAATCCGGTCTGCAATTTCCGTGCTGAGATTTTCCAGCGCACGTTGTTCAGCGGCAATCGTCGCATATTCGGATGAGACAACATCAATGCCCGCATCTGCGCCAGCGGTCGCATCCAGCAGAATAGCACCGCTCGCAATATCGACCAGCTGATAGCGCGCGCGCAAAGTGCGGCGTTCGCGGCCAATTGTGTCATCGCCCAAAATGCCGAGACCTTGCAACGTGTCATCCAAGCGAATGTCGAGACGGTAGCGCGGGTTTTGAGAACCCGCCGCAGACAATTTGTCATTGATCGCATTGCGCACCAGCCAACCGGCACGCCCTTCAATCGCGGGTACTTCCACCGCAGCCAGACCTTGCGTCACAGCAGGTGAGCCAGCGCCTGCATATAGCGGCTTCAGCCCGCAGGCCGATGTCGCGGGAACCATTAGCGCAAGGGCGATCAAGGCGGCGCCTTTACGCATCATGCTACAATGTTCACCAAACGGTCGGGCACAACAATCACCTTGCGAATTTCTTTGCCATCAATCGAACGCTGGACCTTCTCGCTGCTGAGTGCAAGTGCCTCGAGCGTATCCTTATCCGCGCCCTTGGGCGCAGTAATCGTATCGCGCAGCTTGCCCATATGCTGGATCGCGATGGTCACTTCATCCTCAACCAGCAGCGCCTCATCCACCTCAGGCCAAGGCGCATCAGCGATCAAACCAGAGTGTCCCAATGCAGGAGCCAACAAATCCCATGCCTCTTCTGCCAAATGCGGGATCATGGGTGAAACCAGTTGGAGGAGCGTAACAATCGCATGATTACGCGATTCAGACGGCGCAGCTTTTTCCGCTGCCGCGGTCAGCTCATACAGCCGCGCAACAGCCTTGTTGAAGGAGAGCGCCTCAATATCTTGCGCAACAGCAGCAATGGTTTGATGGGTTTTGCGGGCAAGATCCTTATTCTCGCCCTGCGCATCCACATCAACCGCGCCGCATAGACGCCATACGCGCTGCACAAAGCGGTGACAGCCTTCGATACCAGCGACCGACCAAGGCAAATCGCGCTCGGGAGGGCTGTCGGACAGCATAAACCAGCGCGCGCTATCTGCGCCGAAATCCTCGAGAATGGCATCGGGGTCGACGACATTCTTCTTCGACTTCGACATTTTGATAATACGGCCGACTTCGACTTCCAATCCGCTGTCGATTTCATAGACCTTACCATCCCTTCGTTCAACTTCGTTGGGCGAGACCATATATGATCGCGGTAGAGTTGTTTGGCCTTTGTCATCGGGAACAAATACTTGATAAGTCTCATGCGTCACCATGCCTTGCGTAAAGAGCGAAGCAAATGGCTCGGCGAAATTGATCTGACCGATATGCTTCAATGCCCGCGTCCAGAACCGCGCATAAAGCAAGTGCAGGATCGCATGCTCTATCCCGCCAATATATTGCTCCACTGGCAGCCATTTGGCGACTTCTTCTGGGTCAAAAGGGCGATCATCGGGCTGGCTGGCGAAACGCAGGAAATACCAAGAGCTATCGACAAATGTGTCGAGCGTATCGGTTTCGCGCTGAGCATCTTCGCCGCATTTGGGGCAGCTGGTGTGCTTCCATGTCGGATGGCGCAGCAGCGGATTGCCCGGCTGTTTAAAGTCCACATCCTCGGGCAGAACAACTGGCAATTGATCCTTAGGTACGGGGACCACGCCGCATGCATCGCAATGGATGAATGGGATCGGTGTCCCCCAATAGCGTTGGCGTGAAACACCCCAATCGCGCAGCCGCCAAACGGTGGTGCCATTGCCCCAAGCTTCCGCTTCTGCGCGGCCGATAACCTTGGCCTTAGCATCCTCAACGCTCATTCCATTGAGCATATCGGAATTGACGATGACGCCGTCACCGGCCTCCGCTTCTTTGCCAAATGGCTTATCGGCATCCGCTGGATCACTGGCGACAACGCGCAGGATTGGCAGCTCATAGTTGGTGGCAAATTCAAAGTCGCGCTGATCATGGCCCGGCACGCCCATCACTGCGCCCGTGCCGTAATCCATCAACACAAAATTCGCGATGAAGACCGGCAGAGCCTCGCCAGTGAAGGGATGGCGCGCAGTGAGCTGAGTTTTAAAGCCCTTCTTCTCGCCTGCTTCAATTTCCGCTGCCGTTGTCCCGCCGCGTTTGCAATCCTCGCAAAAAGCTTTCGCCTCAGCGTCACTCGCAGCGATCTCTTGCGCAATCGGATGATCGGCGGCCACTGCAACAAAGCTGGCGCCGTAAATCGTATCGGGCCGGGTGGAGTAAACAGCCAGCTTGCCGCCGTTGGAAACATCGAATGAAAATTCAAGGCCGGTAGATTTGCCGATCCAGTTTTCCTGCATCAACCGCACTTTATCAGGCCAACCATCGAGCGAACCGAGCCCATCGAGCAGTTCATCAGCAAAATCGGTGATTTTGAGGAACCATTGATCCAGCTTGCGCTTTTCAACTTCCGCGCCGCTGCGCCAGCCCTTGCCATCGATAACCTGCTCATTGGCGAGCACGGTCATATCCACAGGATCCCAATTTACTGTGGCTTGGCGGCGATAGACGAGACCGGCCTCATACAGATCAATGAAAAGTGATTGCTCATGACCGTAATATTCCGGCTCACATGTCGCCAGCTCGCGGCTCCAATCGAGCGCAAAACCGATGCGCTTTAGCTGAGCCTTCATTGCCTCAATATTCTGACGCGTCCATCCGCCGGGATGCACGCCCTTCTCCATCGCTGCATTTTCCGCTGGCATACCGAAAGCATCCCAGCCCATCGGGTGAAGCACTTCGAACCCGCGCATCTTCTTATAGCGCGCCAGCACATCGCCCATAGTGTAATTGCGCACATGGCCCATGTGGATGCGGCCAGAGGGGTAGGGGAACATCTCTAGCACAAAGCTTTTCGGCTTGTCGGAATTGCTATCCGCTTCGAATGTGCGCGCCTTTTCCCATGCGCTTTGCCAGCGCGGGTCGGCCTGCCCCGGCTCAAACTTTTCGTCGAACCGTGCTTTGGAAACTGTGTCTGTCATGCAGATGTGTTAAGCGAGTTTCGCTTAGGAAGCGACAGTAGAACGGCGCAAATCGCGCGCTTTGGTGAGGATAATATCCTCAAGCTTTTGCACGGTTGCTGCCTGAACCGGCGCATTCACCCATGTTCCGCCTTGCGCAACTTGGCGGCTAGCGGCGACGCGGATAGCATCTGCGCGCAAATCCTGATCAAGAATAGTCACCGTGACCTTCACACGTTCGCCTTGATTGCCGGGATTGGTGTACCAATCGGTGACAATCACGCCGCCCGCGCTATCTGCTTGAAGAAGCGGCGCAAAGCTGACCGTTTCAAGCGATGCACGCCATAGGTAGGAATTCACGCCAATCGTATTGACCTGCGATGCAGCAAGATCCGCCTGAGGACGATTGCCGCCGCCGCATGCGGCAAGAGCGCCCATGCCTGCGACCAACGCAAGAGTGCGTCCGCATTTGCGGGCCGAAATACGAAAGGCTGAAAGTGGAGCGCTCATTGAAAATGTCCTGCGAAAATTGACTGACTTACATGTTCTATAGCCGCCACGCAGTACCGAGCAAGAGCCATGGGCGCTTATTGACAGGCGCTGGCACCAATGCTCGCACCGCAAGGCGGGCTATTTGACTTCCTTTTGCCCGCTCAAGCGCTTTACTCAAGCTGAATGAGGCGGGCACCAATTGCTTGCCAGCCTGCTGAAGCTGGAACCGCGCTCCTAACAAAAATATTATGTGGGCAGATTGCAACAGGTGCAATGCGGAAATCTCGGCCCATTCGATTTTCTTAGGAGTACCGCGCTCCGTAGCGTAAACCCATGTCACTGAATGCTAAAGTGTTGACTAGAAAACAGCGCAAGGGTGTCAGTCAGCAGGCGTTAAGCCTCAGATACATAACAAAAAAGCTGATACATCAATCATCAGCGAATCAGATGGGGCAGTTTCAATGGCTAACGGTCAAACAGCGAGAGTGGCGGGCAAATTGCCCTTGCTGCTGGGCGCTGCCGGCCTTGCTTTTGGCATTCCATCAGCCGGGCTTGCTGTCGTTAGCTTCACCAGCCCTGATGCAGCGATTGCTGAAAATGTACGCTCCGTCTTCACTCCGGCATCTGTCGATCCCCAACTCGCCCGCCGTGTGGCTGAGCAAATGCGTGAGCGCGGATATCGGTTTACGCCGACCAATTCTGTTGGTACTGGCGAGCGAACCGTTACCGTTGCTGTTCGTGTGGATAGCGACACCGCTCAAGCGATTTCAGTGCGTTCAGCAGTTGATGCTGCCAAAACAAATGTAGGCGCTCGCACAGCGATCACTGCTATTGAGCCAACACGCTACAATCTGGGTATTGCGCGCGGGTATAAGAGCTTTGCACGGCCAATTACCGCAACGCCCGACCGCGCGTCTATTCGTCCCGGCACACGCTCGATCAGCAAGGCAATCACATTGCCCGACAATGTTCGAAAGCTTGATATGCCTGATCTTGCCAGCTTTGAGCCAGGCCAAGGCAGCGCGCCCGACAAACCCAGCCGTTTCAAGCCTCGCTTAGAGCTTGAAGACAAAGGCAAAGCCGGACGGGCAGAGGGCACTTTGCAGGGTCAGGGCTCACAAAGCGTTGATGTTGGCGGCTCTTACAGCGTGACCAAGAATTTGGATGTGACCGCCGGTGTGCGGATCACCCAAGAAAACGACCGCCTCGCCCCAATCACTGATTCGGTGAAGGACAATCAGGCTGTCTATGTTGGAACGCAGTTTAGGTTCTAGAGCTTAGCTTCCGCCAAATGCGGCGGCGCCCAACACATCACCCTCTTCTCACAATTGAATTCGTATTCGGGCAAACTCTCTTGCCTGCTTTTCCCTTGCATGCGGCACTCATCAGCGTAGCTTGTTCGTCATTGTGGCAAGCAAAGGATGATGGATATGGCGCGTGTAGCAGTGGTGACCGGCGGGACTCGGGGTATCGGCAGAGCGATCTGCGAACAATTGCAAAGCGAAGGCTATACCGTGCTTGCAAGCTATGCAGGCAATGATGCCGCGGCCGAGAAGCTGAAAGCGGAAACCGGCATTGCCAGCTACAAATTCGATGTTGGCGACCACGCGGCATGCCAAGACGCCTGCACCCAAATCGCCGCTGACATTGCGCCAGTCGATGTGGTGGTCAACAACGCTGGGATCACCCGCGATGGCACATTGCACCGCATGAGCTTCGATGATTGGAACGAAGTGATGCGCATCAATCTGGGCGGTTGCTTCAATATGGCCAAAGCATGCTTCCCCGGAATGCGAGAACGCGGCTGGGGCCGGATCGTCAATATCGGTTCAATCAACGGGCAGGCGGGCCAATATGGTCAGGTCAATTACGCAGCCGCCAAATCCGGCATCCACGGTTTCACCAAGGCTTTGGCGCAAGAGGGCGCTAAATCCGGCGTTACCGTCAATGCCATCGCGCCTGGCTATATCGACACTGATATGGTCGCCGCTGTTCCGGAACCTGTACTGGAAAAGATCGTCGCGAAAATTCCTGTCGGCCGGCTTGGTCAGGCAGGCGAGATCGCGCGCGGCGTTAGCTTCCTTTGTTCAGAAGAAGCGGGCTTTGTGACAGGCTCGACAATGAGCATCAATGGCGGCCAGCATATGTATTGATGTGGTGCCAGATGGAGGATTGCTTGCGAAATGCGCGGCGCGCCCCATCTTGACCCCAATGACAAAGGCACCCCTCAACCAAGCAGAGATTAGCGCGATCATTGAAATGGCGCTGTCGGATCACACCAGCTTTGCTCAGATTAAGCGCGAATATGGCCTGTCGGATGCCGAGGTCAAAACCCTGATGCGCAGCAACCTCAAACCCTCCAGCTACCGCACATGGCGCAAGCGTGTGCGCGCATTTGGCGACCGGCGCGAGCATTATAAATAGTATGCACTAGCCCTCACCGCGCCCAAAGTGCCGTCTCAAACACCGATATGAGGGGCACGATGCGCAATGAGTATTCTCGATCATTTTAAGCTTGATGGCGAAGTTGCCGTAGTCACTGGAGCGGGCAAAGGGATTGGCCGTGCGATTGCAATTGCCTTGGCTGAGGCTGGCGCCGATGTTGCGGTCGCCTCTCGCACACAAACAGATTTAGACAATGTTGCTGCGGAAATTGAAGCGCTAGGCAGGCGCGCATTACCACTGGCAACTGATGCAACCGAGATGGCAGCGTTACAAAATCTCGCCGACCAGACCGTGGCAAAACTCGGCAAGCTTTCCATATGGGTCAATAATGCAGGCGGCATTCCCGATGGCTCGCCGCGATATCTCACCCGCACATCCGAAGAACAATTCGCAGCACAAATTGACTTGAATTTGAAAGCCGTTTGGATGGGCGCGACCATTGCTGCCAAGGCAATGGGAGAAGCGGGATCAATCGTGAATATATCCTCGCGCTCCGCCTTTGGACCGCAAGTGAAGAACGGTCCCTATGGTGCATCCAAAGCCGCGGTGAACAGCTTGACCAGCACTATGTCCGTGGAGCTAGCGCCCAAAATCCGCGTCAATGCTGTGGCGCCCGGCCCTGTTCCCACCGAGAATTTCAACGATTGCATGGGCACTGAAACAGATGAGCAGCGAGAAAATTTGCTCAAGATGATCGGGGTGCCGATGCAGCGTTACGGCACACCGGAAGATATCGCCGCAGCGGCGGTGTTCATGGCCTCGCCTGCATCGAGCTGGGTCACGGGCCAATGCCTTTATGTAACAGGCGGGCGTTAGATAGGTTTGCACCCAAAGCAATCTTGCCGCTATTAAATACCGGCATGACCACTCCCTATCACCCTCCGGTTAAGCGCTCGGTACAAATCGCCGGGCACAAAACCAGCATCAGTCTGGAACCGGTATTCTGGGAGATGCTGCGCGATGCCGCAGAGGCGTTGGACTTACCGATCAACGCCGTGG
>CALFEA010000069.1 GCA_937950385.1 uncultured Altererythrobacter sp.
AAACCAGTCGCGAGCATGGGGCTCGACATAGGCGTGGCTGGCGCCCTCGCAGCGCTGAATGCGGCTGTCATCTTTGTCCCAATGCCGCTCAAATTCCTGCGCAGTGCGATCGGCGCTGGCAAGCAATATGGAAACGGGGCCCGAAAAATCCTCAATCACAGCGCCAATTTCTTGAGCAAGACCGTTTTTAGGCGGGGCAGTTCGCATTCCGGCGAGCAATCCGCTGGCCAGCTTGCGTATGTTCACACCGCCACGCAGCAGCCGCAGGATTTCAGACGGATTGCGCAGTTTTTCCGCATAGCGCGAACGGATCGCACCGGAGCTAAGATTGCTGCTGGGCGGGGTGCTGGACGTGTTTGCGTCTTGGTCTTCTTCGATGGTCCAGGGGTTGGATAATATCAGCCCGTCAAATCCTGCGCCGCCAGCCAGCATTAACGCCGAGGCGGCATCGCAATTGCCGAGCGCGAAAACGCGGTTGAGGCTAGGGGCCATTGCGCGAAAAGCTTCCAATGCAGCGGCAATATCCTTGGCCGATTTGCGAAAGCCGCGATTCTCGCCTTCGCTATCGCCGATGCCGCGCCGGTCAAAGCGGAACACCGGAAATCCAGCCTTCGCGATAGAGGCGGCCAATTCGGCTTGACCTGAAAATGCGCCAGAGCGCAGTTCATTGCCGCCGGTTACGATTAGCAATCCGGTCGAGCCGGGCGCAGTGTCCAGCGTACCGGCCAGAGTGCATGATCCGCAGGCAAAGGGAAGATGGAGCCGGCTCATTGGGGCATCAACGCATTTGTGATCAATGCAGCGAGCGCTTTCGCTTGCGCAATATCTTCGCCAGCCTCCGCTCTCAGCCATAATCCGGCCCCGCCCAAATCAGCTTGTTCAATCACCGTGTGCTGATCGCTGATAGCGGGTTCAGCATGCTGGAGTTCACCAAACATTTCGGCGCCAAATCGCCATCCGGCCAATTCAATACCGTCATTGCGGCCCATTTCGCCCAATTGCGCCGTGGTTTCAGCGCGCCCAGCCTCTTTTGCGGCGAGAATGCGGGAACGCAGCATATTGCGCAAAAGCCTTGCGCCGCTGGCCGGGGCATAATGCCAGCCGTGAAGTGTGGCCGGCGCGATTAAAGCGCCGCCGCGTATCGCGAGCACATGGGTTGCGCCCAATTGATCCGCTGTCGTGGCGGCATCATCACGCCATTGGCTAAGGCTTTGATCAGAAAGGGGGGCGAGACTTTCATTCATACCGGGCAAATCGGGAAGGGCGCTGGCCAATCCAGCTGCGCTTAGCTCGCGCATCAGCAACATGGTTTGGCGGCGCATTTTGTTCGCCTCGTCAAACAATGCTGGTAGGATTAGAAGCTTGTGGTCGCCAAATTCTGGTTCGCCATCAAATTGGAGCGCCAGTTCCTTGCTGGTACCGCCCTGCCCGCGTGCGCATGTCCATTGGCTGATCCCAAGACTGGTCATGGCACAAGCTGATTAACGCTCAGCGACTTTGGTTTGTGCAAAGCCAAGCAGCCCGCCATAGGTTTCGAGCATTTCGCCGTCGACGTCTTCATCCTCGATGATAATGTCAAGGCGGTCTTCCATTTCTGTCAGAAGGCCGGCAACGGCCATGGAATCCAATTCGGGCAAATGGCCGAACAGTCCAGTATCCTCGTCGAAATCGGCGACTTCATCCACGTCCAATCCCAGAACATCGCAGAGGATTTGCTTGAGATCAGCGTCGATTTTTGTTGCTGCGATTTCGCTCGCAGTTTGCTGCTCAGCGTCCGGCATCATTTCAGAGCCCGTCTCAGTGCCAGCTTTTTTAATCATGGCTTTTACACTTCCCCCTGCAGAAAAACCCTGCGTAAAAACGGCGTTCGCCCTAGCTTCGCCTTTGCCACTAGGCAAGCTTAGACCGCAAGCGGCGCGCTGTGCGGTTCGCTAGCGCTGGCCATGCTTTGGCTTGGCGAGGGTCAAGGCAATCGAGCTGATAGCGCGGGCGGATTTCTTCCATCCAATCGGCCTTATAGGCATCATTACCCGTTCCAAAGTCGACAAGTTTAACTTTATCCTTATCGATCACATGCTCAAACAGAGCGGCGGTCAAAGTGGTTCCAGCCGACAAAGGCTTGTGACTTTCCAGATGGGCAAGTTTGTGAATATAGGCCTGGCCGTTCTCCACCGTCCAAAATTGCGCTGCAACGGGCGTGCCATCATGGGTGGCGAGAGCAAGGCGGATACGGCCCGCTGCGCCTTCTTGCTCGGCAAAGCGCCGCAACAGCTCAGGCTGATCCTCTGCGGTTTTCCAGCTTTCGGCATAGATTGCCTCGTAAGCAGCCCAAGCGTCTGCATCAAAATGCTCAAAGATTTGCACATCGACCTTTTTGGCTTTGCGTTTGAGAGTGGTGCGCATTCGTCCAGCGCGGCTCGCCCAATAATCGGCAAAACTGCGGCCACCTACGGCGAGCACATGGTTTTCATCACATTGCGTGCGTTCAACCTGCCAGCCCGCCTCGATAAAGCTGCGTTCAAGTAATGAGGCAGAGCCGTCTTCCTCTGGCACGGGCCACAAGGTGACGCGGTGCGAACGATCGCGCAATTGTGCTGCGATTTCGCGCAGCAATCTCTCGCCAGTAGGGCCGTCTGTGGCCAGTTGCCGCCAAGTGAAACTGTACCAATTGCGAAGCGGCTCAATCCGGCCATTGGCCTTGGTCAAAGCAAGCGCTGCTGAGCTGTCGCCGTCGCTGGCCAGCACAACCAATGGGGTGAGGCCGCTTTCGGCTAAAAGCGAAAACCATTCAGACCGTTCAAAAGGTGAAGGAGCAGGCTGACATAGGCCATCCAGAACGTTAACCGTATCGTGGTAGCTGGACGCTGTCATTGTAACCTGCCTTTCTTTTGCTTTGCCCAAATTGGGCCTAAATGGAAAACGTGAATGTCTGTTTCGCCGCCTGATCCAACCCCGCGTCCTTTGGACCACCTTGCTTTATGCGGGGCGGATGAAGACATGGCGCTGATCTTGCGCGATGTTTCCTATACGCATCAGGAGTTAAGACAGCGTATCTCTTTGCTCGCCGGATGGTTGGCTAGCCAAGCCCCGGCAAAAGGCACCCGTGTTGCGAGCTGGGCGGCTAAGGGCGAATTGACTTGTTTGATGCCGCTGGCAGCGGCGCGGGCAGGGCTGGTCCATGTACCGATCAATCCGCTTTTGAAGCGGGCGCAGGTTAAGCATATTCTGGCCGATAGCGGCGCTCAGATGTTGATCGCGACAGCCGCGCGGCTGAAATCGCTGGAAGAGGGCGATGCGCAGGATTGCGCGCTGTGGGAAGAAGACGCGGCTCTTGATGCATCCGCTTCGGCTCAGCAAGTCTTAGGCCCCTCTGAGGCCGATACAGACGATTTGGCAGCGATTCTCTACACGTCAGGCTCCACCGGCCGACCAAAG
>CALFEA010000070.1 GCA_937950385.1 uncultured Altererythrobacter sp.
GGCTCGCAGCAAGGCCGCTCAAGAGAAATATCCAGCTTCCACAAAACGGATGTTCAAAGCTTGATGGATACACTTATTCCCCCGCGCATTCTCGCCATTGCTGGCTCTGATTCCAGCGGCGGCGCAGGCATTCAGGCCGACATTAAGACGATCACAATGCTGGGTGGCTATGCGATGAGCGCCCTTACCGCAGCAACCGCGCAAAACAGTGTTGGCGTGCGAGCCATTGCACCAATGACACCGGAATTTGTAGGCGAGCAAATCCGTTCCTGCGTCAGCGATATTGGCGTTGATGCAGTAAAGATTGGCATGCTGCATGATGAGGGCATTATTGCCGCCGTAGCCACTGAGATCGACAAACTGGCCGACACTATCCCAGTTATCTTAGATCCGGTGATGATCGCCACATCGGGCGCTGCACTGATATCGGAGGGTGCGATTGAAGCGATGCGCGAGACTTTGTTTCCGCGCGCGACCATGCTGACACCCAATTTGCCCGAGTTGATTAAGCTCACCGGTGCAAGCCCGCAAACAACCAAAGATATGGACGATGCGGCCATGACTTTGGCCCAGCAATATGATTGCCATGTCCTTGCCAAAGGCGGCCATACGGCTGCGGAAGGCGAAGAGGCACGCATCGTCGATGTGCTGGTGCGCGGCGGGACGCAGGCAATTGCGTTCAACAATGCTCGGATCGACACGCCCCACACGCACGGCACAGGCTGCACTCTTTCAAGCGCGATTGCCACCCTAATGGGCCACGGACAAAGCGCCGAACACGCCGTTAGATTGGCGCGGCGCTTCGTCTATCAAGCCATTCTGCATGCCCCAGGCTTTGGCCAAGGTGGCGGACCTCTTGGCCATCAGGCGGTGCGCAAGCTGGGCTAACCCCCAAGCTCGTAAAATTCGGAAATATGCGCCCAAGCTTCATCGGCTGTTTCACACCAATGGATGAGGTCGAGGTCCTTTTTCGAGATCGTGCCCTCTTCTGCAATCGCTTCAAAATTCACGACCCTTGTCCAGAAATCCTTGCCGAATAGGCAAATCGGAATGGGCTTCATTTTTCCGGTTTGGATAAGCGTCAGAAGTTCAAAAAACTCATCAAATGTGCCGAAGCCGCCCGGGAACACCGCAACCGCCCGTGCCCGCAGCAAAAAGTGCATTTTGCGCAAGGCAAAATAGTGGAAATTGAGCGAAAGATAAGGCGTCACATAACTATTGGGCGCTTGCTCATGTGGCAGGATAATATTGAGGCCGATGCTTTCTGCACCTGCATCAGATGCGCCGCGATTGGCCGCCTCCATAATTGAAGGTCCGCCGCCAGAGCACACAACAAATTGCCGCTTACTGTCCTCGATAATTGCCTTTTCAGACACCATCCGCGCCAATTTTCGCGCCTCAGCATAATATTTCGCCTTCGCAGCAAGATTGGCAGCGACTTGTCGCTCATATTCGGTGCCATCTTTGGCCGCTTCAATCTTGGCATCTGCCTCATCGGGTGATGGAATGCGTGCAGAGCCATACATCACCAAGGTGGAGCCGACACGTGCCTCATCCAAAAGCATTTCCGGCTTGAGAAGTTCCAATTGAAAACGCACTGGCCGCAATTCTTCGCGCAGCAGAAAATCGGTGTCTGCAAAGGCGAGTTTATAGGCGGGATGCTCAGTTTGCGGCGTGTGCTCTGGGCTTTCCTTTATGAAGCCAGCTTCTTGCTCGGCGCGGTAAAATTTGCGGTCGGTCAGGTCTTTTTCTGTCATTGTTCATCTCTAGGCGCAGCATTTGTGCGGGGCAAGCAGCAAGCAGGGCTAAAGCTCAAAGCAATCTGCAAAACCGTCAGGCTTGCTCACAATGCGTCAAAGCGCTAGCAACGGTGACAGGTCCTCGTCCGGCCTGCATTTGGGCTAAGCGGCGAGAGGAAAAGAAAGATATTGGTTTAAAATGGCGGATAATTCTCCGCCGGGCAAAGATAAAGGTGCTGGAAAAAAGAGGAACAATAAGTCCGGCAAGGTAGCCGATTTTCGCTACAAGCGTTCCTCCCAGCCAAAGTCAAAACGCCGCAATTCTGCGGGCCCTCAGAGCAGCAGTGTGTCCGGGAAATTTGGCGCAAAACATGACCGAAATCCCAAAGGTAAGCCGGGACCAAGACAGGCCTATGCCGCGCTCGACCTAGGCACAAACAATTGCCGCCTGCTTATCGCGCGGCCTTCAGGCGAAAATTTCACCGTTATTGATGCCTTTAGCCGGGTTGTGAAACTGGGCGAGGATCTGGCTACTACTGGGAAACTCTCAGACGCTGCGATGGAGCGCACATTAGGTGCGCTCAAAGTGTGCAGCGACAAACTGCGCCGCCGCAATGTTCATCTTGCACGCTCGGTTGCAACAGAGGCCTGCCGTAGGGCCAGCAATGGCGCAGCCTTCATTGAGCGCGTGCGCGAGGAAACGGGCATTATGCTTGATATCATCAGCGCCGAAGAAGAAGCGCGGCTGGCAGTTTTGGGCTGTCATATCCTGTTGGAACATGGCGATAGCCCGGCGATCATATTCGACATTGGCGGCGGGTCGACCGAGCTGGTTTTGCTAGAGCAAGGCGGCGAAACTGTGCCGCGCATTCTGGATTGGTTATCCGTGCCGTGGGGCGTGGTTTCACTTACCGATACAGTTCAACGCAAAGGGTCTAGCGACGCAGACAGGCTGGCGCGTTACACCGAAATGCGGCGCGTTGTTTTAGAAAGCCTTGAACCCTTCGCGCAGCGCGTCAGCGAGGCCTCGAAAGCCGGCGGCATACGCCTGCTGGGCACTAGCGGCACGGTTACCACTCTGGCCAGTTTGCATCTGGAACTGCCGCATTATGATCGCAAGGCTGTCGACGGTTTGATCGTACCATCAAAAGCTATGCGCGATATTAGCGTGCGATTGTCGCATATGTCGCGCGGCGAGCGCGGTGACTTGCCTTGCATTGGGCAAGACCGCTCAGAGCTCGTGGTGGCAGGTTGCGCGATCCTTGAATCGATCCTCGATATTTGGCCAGCCGAAAAACTCGGCGTTGCAGATCGCGGCATCCGCGAAGGTATTTTACGCAGCCTTATGTCCATCCCTGGTGTGCCCGACCACACCCGCAGCAATAGCGAAAGGACGAGCGCATGAGCAGATCAGGCGGCGATCCCAATCGGCGGGTTAAAACAGGCAAGAAGCGCAGCGAATCCTCCATCAAATGGTTAGAACGTCAGCTCAACGATCCTTATGTCAAAAAGGCCAAGGCTGACGGCTATCGCAGCCGTGCGGCCTATAAAATACTTGAGTTGGACAGCCGTTTTAAGCTCATTCGCGGATCGAAACGCGTGGTTGATTTGGGCATTGCACCGGGCGGTTGGGCACAAGTTGTGCGCAAGCTGGCGCCGAACGCGGGCATCGTTGGGATCGATCTTTTGCCGACGGAGCCCATCGAAGGCGTCACCATCTTTGAGATGGATTTCATGGACGATAAAGCGCCGGCCATGCTTGAGGCAGCGCTGGACGGCCCGCCCGACCTCGTCTTGTCTGATATGGCCGCCAATACTGTCGGGCACAAACAAACAGATCATTTGCGGACAATGGCTTTGGTAGAAGCTGGCGCATGGTTCGCTACCGAAACGCTCGAAAAAGGCGGCGCATTCGTGGCCAAGGTTTTGGCAGGCGGTACCGATGCCGACTTGTTGAAAATGCTCAAAGCCCATTTCACCAGTGTGAAACACGCAAAACCACCTGCGAGCCGCAAGGGTTCATCCGAATGGTATGTGGTTGCCCAAGGATTTAAAGGGCGCAACTAAGTTTTAGAGCCGAGGCAGGCGAAATTCTTACGCACCGCCTTCGTTTTCTTCAGCCGCTGCATCCTCGGTTGCTTCTGCTTCGGCGGCTTCTTCGCCTTCGGCCGCAGCTTCCTCTGCCGCGACTTCCTCACCTTCGGCTGCCGCTTCTTCAGCAACCGCGGCTACAAATTCAGGCACAGGAAGGTTGGAGCCTTGCTCGTTGAGATAGAGCAAGAGTGCTGCACGATCTTCAATGTTGCCGATGCCCGCGAAACTCATCTTATTGCCATTAGCAAAAGCACGCGGGCTCTTGATCCATGCGCTCATTGTGTCCCAATCCCAGTTACCGCCGACGCCGCTAAGCGCAGAACTATAAGCGAAACCAGAGGAACCGCCAGCAACTGGCTTGCCCATGACACCGTGAAGATTGGGACCGATACCATCAGCGCCGCCAGCATTGATCGTGTGGCAGGCTGTACATTTCGCGAAGACTTTCTCGCCCTGCTCAGCCGTCATCTTGTTGAGCATTTCCTCAATCGAAACCTCGACGTCTGTACCTGTGTCATCACCTTTAATGATATATCCCGGATTTTCGGGCGAAACAGCGCTATCCGCATGAAAATACTTGCCCGATAGGACCGAAAATCCAAGAGCAATAATGCCTGCAAAAAGCACCCAGCCAGCGATGGTATTAAAACGGTCGTCCATAATGCAATGCGTACCTAGTCTGAATCGTTAGTAACAGTCGCGCGTGGCTCTAGTCGCGGGAGCGCGGCGGCGCAAGAGGTCTGGTAACATCACGCATTGCATTTCGCGCAACGCAAGCGCGGCTTGCATACTTGCCCGCGCGCAGATAGCAGCGCTTGCTATCATGACAAGTTTCCCAGCCCCAGCCCAAGCTATGGTCGATCAGATGCGCGCATCTGCTGCGGCCGCTCCGACAAAAGCGATTGCATTTCAAGGGGCACCCGGCGCCAATTCGCACCGCGCCGCGATGGAGGCATTGCCGCAAAGCCTGCCGCTGCCTTGCTCCAGCTTTGCCGATGCGCTCGAAGCGGTGGAAACCGGCGCAGCGGGATGCGCAATCATCCCGATTGAAAATTCGCAAAATGGCAGGGTGGCCGATATCCACTTTTTGCTACCGGAAAGCGGGCTGCATATTGTTGGCGAGCATTTCATGGCAATCAATCATGCCTTGATGGGGGTTGGCCCTGGCCCTTTTAAAGAAGCATACAGCCACCCGCAGGCTCTGGGCCAATCGCGCATTTTTCTGCGGGAGCGAGGCATTATGCCATTGAGCCATGCCGATACGGCAGGCGCTGCCGCCTTTGTAGCAGAGCGCGGCGATCCGGACATTGCATCCATTTCTCCGCCAATAGCAGCTGAGCTTTACGGGCTTCAGATTGCTGAACACAATGTGGAAGACGCCGCCGATAATATGACGCGCTTTGTCCTTTGCGCAAAAGATCCGGTTGATCCAGCCTCGCTCAAAGGCACAGTGGCCATTACAAGCTTCGTGTTTGAGGTTAAGAATATTCCCGCCGCTCTGTATAAAGCGATGGGCGGATTTGCGACCAATGGCGTCAATATGACCAAGCTGGAAAGCTATCAAAAGGGCACAAGCTTTTCCGCCTCTATGTTCTATGCCGATATTGTTGGTGCCCCCGGCAATCCAGCGGTGGACCGCGCGCTCGAAGAGCTCGCTTTTCATTCAAAAGAACTGCGGATTTTGGGAACGTACGCGCAGGCCCGGCCCAGAGGTTGAACCCGCGCAGCTTCGATATTGCCCAATGGCTGCATTTCTTCTGACATTATGACAGACTTCTGGTTGCGTAACTGAGCCTGCCATGCCACCAGTATTGGTGATGACCACGGGGCCAGCCATCAGCACTTCTGACGCCAATGACAACGATGGGCCAATGGATGCCTTCGCCGAAAATTGGCGCGAAGTTCGCGAGAATGGTGATATTCAGTTTGCGCCGGTTGAAATACCTCCGCCCGAACCGCGCGAACCCGGCATGTTTGATGAGTTTTTCGAAGGGGTAAGCGAGTTTCTCGCTGGGCTATTCGGTTGGTTCCCTTCGACATGGCCAGTGCTTTATTGGGTCTTGATCGCGGTTGGTATCGCAGCAGCGCTCTTCATAATTTACCGTCTGGTTGAGCCTTATTTGGGTCCGCGCTCAAATATGGAATGGGCCGAGGAAGAGCCCGAATGGCAGCCCGATGCGCAGCAAAGCATCGCTTTGCTAGAGGATGCCGACCGGCTTGCAGCCCAAGGCAAATATGATGAGGCGACCCATTTGCTGCTCCAACGATCTGTCGTGCATTTGTCAGAGGCAAAGCCTGATTGGGTCGAGCCATCCAGCACGGCGCGCGAGCTCGTCGCTATTCAGGCGCTTCCGGACAAAGCGCGCGCGACATTTGGCGTGATTGCAGAACGCGTGGAACGCAGCCTTTTTGCGCTTCGAACGTTGAATCAGGATGATTGGGAGGCAGCCCGCGCCGCCTATGCCGATTTCGCCGCGACCTCTTTGAGGGGGCCGATCGGATGAATGATATGGCTACGCCAAGCATGACGGCAAGCGGCCGCCGCGCCAACCCTTTCAGTCCAAAGGCTGTGCTTGGGTTTGTTGGCGTTGGCTTTATTGCCTTTTTGCTGTTTCTGTATTTCCTCGCCATTGGCGACACCGGCGGACGCGAGAACGACGGGACTGCGCATGCTGCATCAAACGGTCTCAATGGCTATTCCGCGCTGGTTGAATTGCTGGAGGCGCAGGGTGTCGATGTCAGCCGATCGCGCTCTGTGTCGGATTTGGAAACTTACGACCTTTTGGTGCTGACCCCGCCCGCCTCGCTTGATGCAGAAGAATTTGGCGAATTGCTGGAAGAGCGCAAAATTCAAGGCCCTACAATGGTGATTCTGCCCAAATGGTCTGCTGGAAATTTTTCACCGTTTTTACCTGACGAAGTGTCCGACAAAATTAAGGACGGCTGGGTTAAACTCTATGGGATGCAGGCGCCCAATTGGACAGATGATCTTCCGCGACCTTACAAATTCAAAGCGATTGTTGATCCGCTTGAAAAAGATCGCAAGGCGACATTTTCTGGTCTCTCCTTCTCTGGAAAATTGCCAACAGAACAGAACCTTTTCGCCGAACAAAACGATAGCAGGCGTGCAATCGTGACGAGCGGCAATGACAGAGTGCTCGCCTTTGCAGTCGAAGGCGACCCAGAATATGACGAATATTATCCGGTCTATTTCGTAGTCGATGCTGATTTGATGAACAATTACGGCATGGCGGATCAAACCCGCGCACGCCTTGCGGTGGAGCTGGTCCTAGAGGCAGCCTATTATGAAGATACGCCGGTTGTTTTCGACCTGACAATGAATGGCAAGGGCAATGCGGATAATCTGCTCACCCTCGCCTTCCGTCCGCCATTTCTTGCCGCCACCTTGTGTTTGATCGCAGTGCTCATTGTCATCGGCTGGCGCGCGTTCAAGCGCTTTGGACCGCCAGCCGCCGAGGGCCAAGCCATTGCATTTGGTAAGCAGCAATTGGTTGCCAATGGCGCCGGGCTTATTCTGCGCGCGCGCCGGTTTAACCTATTGGCCGAGCCCTACATTGATCTGAGCGCTCAGCGGACCCGTGAAGCGCTGGGGCTGACCAATCATGACACAGATACGCTCGATGCCGCGATTGAACGCAAATTGCCGGGCGAACCCAGTTTTACCCAGCGCGCCAATGCTCTTCGCATGGCCCGCAGCCAAACCGATATATTGCGCGCCGCACAGGCGCTGAAGGAACTTGAGAGGACATTGAAGCGATGAGCATGACATTAGCCGAGCTGCGCGATTTGGCAGCGGCGATTAAAGCAGAGGTTGGCAAAGCGATTGTCGGTCAGGATGAGATGATCGATCAAATGCTGATCGCAATGGTCAGCGAAGGGCATGTTCTGCTCGAGGGCCCGCCTGGCACGGCGAAGACTTTCATTGCCCAGAGCTTTGCGATCGCATTGGGTCTGGATTTCGGGCGCATCCAATTTACGCCAGATTTGCTGCCCGGCGATATTCTTGGCTCCAATCTGTTCAACTTCCAAACCAGCGAATTTACGCTAACCCGCGGGCCGATTTTCTGCGATCTGCTGCTGGCCGATGAAATTAACCGGACACCGCCCAAGACACAGGCCGCTTTGCTAGAAGCAATGCAGGAACGCCGCGTTACTTTGGATGGCGAAACGCATTCCTTGGCTGACAGTTTCATGGTGGTGGCCACGCAGAACCCGATTGAAAACCAAGGCGTCTATCCTCTTCCAGAAGCGCAGCTTGACCGTTTTCTATTCAAGCTGCTCGTGCCTTACCCAAGCGAGCAAGAAGAGGCCTCGATTGTGATGCGCTTTGGCCAGCGTCAAGGTCCGCCCCGCCCTGCAGAATTGGGCGTAAGTGCCGCCACCAATGCGAAACAATTGAGCCAAATCAGCGCCGCTTTGGATGAAGTCACCGTCGCGCAAGAAATCGTCGACTATGTCGTGCGGCTGGTGCGTTCAACCCGCGAGCATGCTGAGCTAGCCGTTGGCGCAAGCCCGCGTGCAGCCGTTATGCTGGCAAATGCTGCACGTGCGCGTGCAGCATTACAGGGCCGCAATTATGCACTGCCTGATGACGTCAAAGCGCTTGCGATACCTGTATTGCGGCACCGCCTAACCCTAAGTCCGGCCGCTGAAATTGAAGGCCGGATCCTTGAGGAATTGGTGAGCGAACTGGTCGAAAGCACGGAGGCTCCGCGCTAGATTTTCATGCGCTTTCAATTTCCCATCCTGCCAACGCAGCGCGCTGCTTGGGTGATCGCCGCCAGTGCGCCGATTGCGCTACTGATCGCGGCAACTGCGCCCGATGCGTGGATCATTGCACCTGTCGCCGTTGTGGGCCTGCTTGCGCTAATCCTGCTCGACGGGCTGCTGGCAGGACGATTGCACACATGGGGTTTGGACGCGCCTGCTGACACAGAAATCGGCAAGGAAACACCGCTGCGAATAACAGGCGCATTCGGCAATGGGTCCAGAAGCAGTGTGACCGCCGCAATCGAATTTGACGCAAGATTGGGCAGTGATGGACGCGGCATTGCTGAGCTGTACAGCAATGGCGAACAGGCAGACAAAGCGGGCGCATATGAAGGGGTTGTTGATGCGGTCCCTGTGCGGCGCGGGACGGCAAATATCACCCGATCATGGCTGCGCTGGACTGGCCCCTTGGGGCTTGGGGCAAGGCAAATTGTTCGCGATGAAGACCAGCAATTGCGCATTTGGCCCGATCTTTCGCCGATCCGCTCACCTGAATTGCAAACCTTCCTGCGCGATGCCCAATTTGGCCTAATCGCGCGGCGCATACGCGGCGAAGGCACACAATTTGAAGCTTTGAGCGAATATGAAGCGGGCATGGATCGCCGCCGGATCGATTGGAAAGCCAGCGCGCGCCACACCAAGCTTTACGCCCGCGAAAATGAAAGCGAGCGCAACAATCAGATCGTCTTCGCTTTCGATTGCGGCCAAGCCATGTGCGAACCGGTTGATGGTCTCCCCCGGATTGACCGCGCGGTCTCAGCCGCCCTCACTTCGGCATATGTAGCGCTGAAAGGCGGCGATAAAGTCGCGCTCTACGGCTTTGCGCAAAAACCCGATGTGGTAACGCCATTTGTAAATGATGCACGGTCATTCCACCGCTTGCAAGCGGCGGCCGCTGGCTTGGATTACCATTCAGCAGAGCCCAATTTCACGCTTGCGCTCGCGTCTTTAACGGCTCGCCTGAAACGCCGTTCGTTCATTATATTATTCTCCGATTTCACCGACCCGACGGCGGCGGAATTGATGGTGGAAAGCATTGGCCGCTTGGTGGAAAAACACTTGGTTTTGTTCGTCACCATTTCCGATAGCGAGCTAGAAACAATGGTCGATGCGCCGCCTGCCGATCTGGCACAAATAGCCCGCAGCGTTACCGCTGGCGGCCTGGCCCATCAACGCGCGATTGTGCTGCAACGCTTGCGCCAATTGGGTGTCAATGTGATCGAGGCGCCATGGGATCAAATCGGCTATCAGCTGATCGATAAATATTTCGCAATCAAACGCAGTGAGGCAATCGGATGAAGGCCACCACTATCGCAGCATGGCGCGGCGCGAATGAGCCCGAAGCACCGACCGACATCGCCGCCGCAGCGCTGCGGTCTGACCGGTTCCGACTGGAACGCGAAGGCGATTGGCAGCGCCTCGATATGATCGTCACGCGCATGGAAAAGGGCCGCTTGCGGTCTATCTCTGACGAAGACCTGCTCGAACTGCCGACGCTTTACCGCACTGCCGCCTCCAGCCTATCGGTCGCGCGTGAGACATCGCTCGATGTCGCCACGCTGACGTATCTGGAGCAATTGGTGCAGCGCGCTTGGTTCCAAGTATACGGCCCGCGCCAAGGGTTCTTCGCATGGCTTCGTTCATTCCTATTTGGCGGATGGAGCCGCGCAATTCGCGCCATCTGGCTCGACATTTGTATCGCAACATTTGTGATGGTCGCAGGCACAATCGTAGGTTGGTTGCTATGCGCACAAGATAGCGAATGGTTCTACCGCCTCGTGCCCACAGACCTTGCTGATACGCGCGGGCCTGGCGCCAGCCGCGAGCAATTAATGGAAACTCTGCAAACCGAAAGCAGTTCGGCAGGGCTCTCCACTTTTGCCGCGCAATTGTTCAGCAATAATGCTGGCGTATCTATCCTCGCCTTCGCGCTTGGCTTTGCCTTTGGCATCCCCTCGCTGATGCTGCTGGTGCATAATGCCGCCATGCTGGGCGCATTCCTATGGCTGTTTTCAAGCCAAGATCTAACGCTGGAAATCGCCGCTTGGCTCAGCGTTCATGGCACAACAGAGCTCACCGCGATCATGCTATCGGGCGCAGCGGGCCTCCATATAGGCCGCTCGATGGGCTTTCCGGGCAATCGGTCAATTCTCACCGCCATGTCGGAAAGCGGCAAACGCGCTGCCACCGTGATGGTCGGCGTTGTGATCATGATGATTGTTGCTGCATTGCTGGAGGCGTTCCCGCGCCAATTGGTCGAAGGCGAGTTTAATCGCCTGCTAATCGGCGGAGCAATGCTATTGTTCTGGATCGCTTATTTCTTCGCCTATCGGCCTGCGCATGATGAGGTAGAGGCATGAGCGCGGCAGTTCCTAACACTAGCGCAAGCTACAATGCCAAGCGCCTGCGCCAGATCATAACGCCAGAGGGGATCAGCCTGCCGATAACGGTCGCCTCACGAGGCGCACGGGTCGGTGCATTTCTGCTCGACATGACGATATTCACCCTTGGCCTAATTGCCTTTCATCTGTTGATGGCAGCGCTGTTCGGCTCGACCATAGATGAGACTATGTCGGGCCTCGACGGCACCCCCAATGGCGCGCAAGAATTTATCATCATTATATATGTGCTCGCCATTTTCATTGCGCGCTACGGATATTTCTTGGGCTTTGAACTGGGCCCGCGCGGGGCGACTTTGGGCAAACGTATCGTGGGCATCAGAGTGGCGGCCCGCGATGGCGGCCGCCTTTCTCCAGAAGCCATCATCGCACGCAATCTAATCCGCGATATCGAAATCTTGCTTCCGCTCGTTTTTTTCCTAACCGCAATTGTTGGCGAAGGCGGCAATGCAGGCTGGGCAAGCGCCCTTTGGGTTTCGATCTTCCGTGCGTTTCCTTTCTTCAATAAGGACGCGATGCGCGCAGGCGATGTGATCGCAGGCACTTGGGTTGTCGAACAGCCCAAGATGAAACTGGCGCAAACCCTTTCCACCCAAGGTGCAGCTGGCGGGACCAGCCATTTGACCGGCACAAAATACGAATTTGGCGAGGCAGAGCTGAGCATTTACGGTGAGCATGAATTGCAGACGCTCGAACGGGTTTTGCGCGATGATAAGGACGAAGCATTGATCGCAGTGCATGCAGCGATCTGCGCAAAGGTCGGTTGGAACCCGGGCGCGGGCGACGAACGCGCCTTCTTGGAGGCGTTCTATGCGCAATTGCGCTCTCGGCTGGAAAACGACATGAGATTTGGCAAGCGCAAGGCCGACAAATTCTCTTAAGACCCTAAGCTTATACGCGAGGTGGCGCGCGGGTGCAGATTGGGAGAGAGAAATGGCTGGTGACGTGTAGGATGGGAGAATCCAGCCGGATCAGCAACCGCGCGCAGTAAGAGCAATAGGCGGCAATCGTAAACAACCGGCTTAAATCGCTGATAGATTTACAATATTTAATCCCAAATTGGCTTCGAAATTGAATGGAACGAAAATCGTGCCCTTATCCTTACTTAAGGGCACAGGCGTCGAATTATCTAACTGTTTTTATTACCATTTTTTGTTAAGAGCTAGCCGAAAACAATTCGCAAGCCTTGGCACACAAAGAAAACCGCAGAATCACCCAGCTACCTAAACTCATGATTTAAAATAACTTTCTGAGGCAAAGAAACCCGACCCGCTTGCTCACGTCAGCCCAATAGTTGCGATTGTAAACTACAGCGTAAAGGTGCTAATGATGCGTCATATCTTTATTGAGGGAGCAAACACTTATGGAAATTCCATTTCTAGGAAAATTCGCGATCGATCAGGAAGCCCTGATCTCTGGCGCAATTGAATTCGGCACAAAAGCCGCCATCGTCATTGGCATTCTTTTGGTCACATGGATTGTGGCAAAAATCGTCAAATGGACATTCACCAAGCTGGTGAACAAAATCGAATTTCTCCAGCGCGACACGAGCGGCGGCGAAACAGTTGGCGGCTCGATCGGCAAGATCGTATCTGGCCTTGTTTGGATCTTCGGCCTGATCGCTGTTCTGAACGCGCTTGGTCTTGAAGGGCCCATCGGTCCGCTTCAAGAATTGCTCAACACTGTAATGGGCTTCATTCCGAACCTTATCGGTGCAGGCCTTATCTTCTTCATCGGCGCAATGGTTGCCAATATCGTTCGCGATATCGTCACCACCGCGATGCAGACGGTCAATCTCGACAAATGGGCGAATAAGGGCGGCGTTGATCAGGTTACTGGCAACTCCACTATCAGCAGCACCATTGGTACAGTGGTCTATGTTCTGATCATTATCCCAGTAGCGATTGCGGCACTCAGCGCTTTGAAAATCGAAGCGATTTCAGGCCCCGCAATCAGCATGCTCGAAATGATCATGAGCGCAATTCCAGTCGTTATCGGCGCTGGTATCCTGCTTGGTCTTGGCTATGTGATCAGCAAATTTGCTGCCAACATCCTGACCGAATTGCTTTCGGGTCTGGGCATTGATCGTCCGGTTCAAGAGCTGGGCCTGCTGCCTGACACAACAACCGCTTCATCGGTTATCGGCCGCGTTGTTCAAGTGGCGATCATCCTGTTTGCTGCTGTTGCAGCGACGAAGATGCTCGGCTTCCCTGAGCTGACCAAAATCGTCAACACAGTGCTTGGCCTTGGCGGCAAGGTGATCTTCGGTGCAGTTGTTATCGGCATCGGCTTTATGCTTGCAAACCTGCTTGCCAAATTGGTCAACGGTGCGAGCGAAGGCGGAATGGCTGGCAACATCGTAAAATATGCCACCATTGTCCTGTTCACCTTTATGGGTCTGAACTTCACCGGCGTTGGCGAAATGATCACACAAACCGCATTCAGCGCGATTGTGATCGGCATGAGCGTCGCAGGCGCATTGGCCTTTGGCCTTGGCGGCCGCGATTGGGCAGCCAAGCAGCTGAACAAGATCAAGTGATTTTGATAGGCTAAAACGTTTTGCTCTTTGAGCAAGGCTAAGACATGATGGGGCGCGAGTGGTTTTGACTGCTTGCGCCCTTTTCATTGGGCGTTTGAACTAAAGGATCCCTAGGCATGAGCAATTTCGGCGCGCAATCGACAACTGACGAGGTGCTCGCAGGTCATGATCTTAGCGGGCAAACCGTGTTCATTACTGGCGGCGCGTCGGGATTGGGCCAAGAAACCGCCCGCGCCATGGCCGCAAAGGGCGCGCATGTTGTGATCGCTGCGCGCGATCCGGCCAAGCTTGATATAGCCGCCAGCGAAATCCGCGAGGCAACCGGCAGCGAATTGGTCGAAACCATAGTTTTGGACCTGGCCTCGCAAGATGCCGTGCGCGCCTGCGGCGATGAGGCGAACAAGCGTTTTGATAAAATTGATCTGCTGATCAACAATGCAGGCGTTATGGCTTGCCCCCAAGGCCAGACCGCTGATGGGTTCGAAATGCAGTTTGGGACCAATCATCTGGGGCACTTCTCGTTAACAAAACACATCCTACCACTGGTCCGTAAAGGGTCGGGCAAACGCATCGTAAATCTCTCCAGCCGCGCCCATCATAATGACCGAGTTCATCTCGATGATGTGGGTTTTGAGAACCGTGAATATGAAAAATGGGCGAGCTATGGCCAATCGAAAACTGCCAATATCCTGTTCTCGGTGGCGCTCGACAAGCGCCTTGATGATATTGATGTGTTCGCCGTGCATCCCGGCGGCATTCAGACCAATCTTGGTCGCCATCTAACCGAGGAAGATATCGCAGCGATGATGGCGCGGCTTGAAGAAAGCGATCGCGGCGGCTTTGCTTGGAAGACGATTGCCCAAGGCGCGGCGACCTCGTGCTGGGCGGCAACTGCGCCAGAGATTGCCGGGCAAGGCGGCGTCTATTGCGAGGATTGCCACATAGCTGAAACAGATGACCAAAGCGAGGCTAGCGGCGTGCGGTCCTACGCGCTCGATCCTGAAATTGCGGAAGGCCTGTGGAGCCTTAGCGAGCAAATGTTGGGCGAAAGCTTCACCGTATAGGCTGAGCGCATCTAAAACCCGTCAGCTGGCGAGGAAGTCCTGCACCAAATTCATCACATCCTTGCTCTCGCGCGTGCCCGGGATCACCATAAACACATGCGGTGCGCCGGCATATTCATATAAGGATACCGGAGCATTCACCTCCACCGCTCGCGCCATGAAATTGCGGCAATCTACGACGAACAGATCATGGCGGCCTTGGAAAATCTGGGTCGGCGGAAGGCCATCCATGTCCGCATAGAGAGGCGAGCATTCCGGCGATTTGGGATCGCGCCCGCCAGCCCATAACTCGCCCATTACCCGTATAGGCTCAATCGAAAGCATGAAGTCCTTGGGCTCTACAACGCGCGCCGCTTCATCGCTCAAAGTGAGATCGAGCCAAGGCGAAAACAGCACCAATTTGCCAGGCTGAGGGGTGCCCGCCGCCTTCGCTCTGTTCGCCAAAGCAATCGCCATATGCCCGCCTGCGCTGTCACCTGATGCGATGATTTGTGCCGGATCCCATTCTTCTGCGATTTTGGCAAAGGCGGCATCCGCCAATGTCTCGGCATCGTTATAGCTGGCCTCTGGGATGACATTATAGAGCGGGACTGTAACGCTGGCGCCGGTTACTTCCACCAAACGCGCGACAAACGGCCAATGCATATCAAACATGGGGAAGGCAAAGCCGCCGCCATGGAAATACAGAATATGCTGATGCCCTTTGCCTGTTTTGGGATGAAGCGTGACGCATTTCTGGCCTGCGGCTTCCCAATGCTCAGCGCTATATTTGCGTTCTATTTTTTCCGGCAGCGGGGCATCATGGGGGGGCGATCTGGTCTCCAGCAATTCGCGGGTTGCCTCCGCTGTTTGTGGGAAGACCGCAGGCTGGCGCGCAATCATCCATGTCAAAAAGCGCAGCAGCATGCTCGGCTTTGCACTGCGCAATTCAAAAATATCGGCTTGAGACGTCGTCATAAAATTCCCCTCGCCCGCAGGCCTGTTCTATTGATGAGATCACGCGCAATTGCGCAATCTGTCAAGCGTTGAGCGAGATCACCAAGCCTTCTTGGACCCAGCGGCCCAATATGCCGCCTGCGCGCATGGCGGCGTCTTGGGCTTGCTCAGGCGCGGCCGCATCGCCTGCTAGCATCATGCATATCTCGCCGTAACTTTGCCCAGCGCGCACCGCATTCAGCACGGTAATTTCTTCTGGCGATACCATTTGAAATGTCGGACGCTCATCCTCGCGCCAAACCAGAACGCCCTTTTTGTCCGCAGGCGGCTCTTTTGAAAAACGTGGCCGCAAAGCTTTGTCTTGGTCCAGCGATTTCCACATTGCGTTAAGGTCATAATCCACCAAGCCGCCCGCCAAATCGGGCACCAATTCAATGGTCAGCCCGAGCCATTGTGCTTCATCAAATTCGCTGGTTATCAGGCCGAAC
>CALFEA010000071.1 GCA_937950385.1 uncultured Altererythrobacter sp.
GATGAGCGTCAGCACCATTGCACTGCGCGAACGGGTCAGCAGGACGGCAAATAGTAGGAGCGCAAACAGGGCAATGCGCGCGGTCAGCAATGGTTTGCGATGCAGATCGAGCGGCAGTGAGGCCAGCATCACCATCGCAAGGCACAGGAATAGCCCGGCGGAATTGCGGTTCGCAAATGTACCAAACAAGACGCCGGGCATCGGGTTTTCCGGATAAAACAGCCCGCTTTGTCCCTGCGAAAGCACTTGAGGGACGCCGATGGCAAAGCTTAGCGCGCCCAGAGCCGCGATCATCCAAGCCAGCCTGATCAGTGCGCGTTTCTCCAACGTCCAACCAAGGGTAATGACTGCGACCGGCCCGATCAGTGCCAGCAACGCCGTCAGCGTGCGGCTGGGGTCAAGGCTAAGCGCGAACCAGCCATCAGGATTGCCCGCCAATATGCGCGCCTCAACCGCCATTTCGCGGCCCGGAAAGCTCTGCCAAATGCTGGGAGGCAAGGGGATCAATTGCACAGCGGGCAGGGCAGCGGCGCCAATTATTAGTGCTTTTGCAGGCCATGGAGCCTCGTGCCAAAAGCCGAAGAATTGAGACCGCCCCAATGCCAAAGTGATCAATGCGGCTAGCTGAACAAAGAAGTTGGAAAGCCCGTAAGCCACGCCTCCTCCGCCCCAAATTCCTGCAATCAGGATAAGCGCAATCAGCGACCACTCATTTGATTTTGACTTGGCTTCTGCGTTCGGCACTAGCTGGCGCAAATTGCAGTAATTTTATCCGGCTCCATTGGAGGCATTGAGCGGCATTTGGGTGTTGGAGGAATCTTCTGGGTTCATACTATCATTGCCGCCGCCCAACGCTAGTGCTCCCCCAAGCAATACGCCGAGACCGATCAGAATGAGTTCCCATGGCGCACCGGCTTTTTTGGCAATGGCAGCAGGGGCGGCGTCAACGGCAGGTGCCGGTGCTTCTACAACAGGTGGGGCTGGCTGGCGCAAAGGCAGCAGACAGCCGCCCAATTGCTGTGCGCATAACAGGCCAGAATACGACATGACTTGGCCAGACAAAGGCGCACTATTGGCTGCACGCGTGTTCGCTTGCGCGGCTATTGGTGTCATCGCCATTGCTGCTGTGGCTGCTGTAATGAGTAAACGCGGTGCTATTTTTGTCATATCCTGGCGTCTTTTCGTCGCTTTTAAGATCGGCTTGGTATTTACCTTAGGTTCGCTTGATTGACAAACACTGAAGCAATTCGCGGCCTATTGTTTACATTTGCGAATTATCGCCAATGAACGCGGTATATGGCGCAACATCCCCGCCAGTGATGATTTTGTCGCCGCAAATCAGCCAAGCATGCGCGCCAAACCCTTGGCTGTCTGTATTTTTGGCGCCGAGGACAATTGCGCTGGCTTGGCCCATGCTGCCGAGCCAATTTTGTGCGGCGATTGCTTGGACAAGGCAATCTGCACGCCATGGCAAAAGCTTGGCCAGCCGGGGGAAAAGGCGCGGGATCAGCTCGGCGATGCGGCGCGCTCCTTCGTCTGCGGTTCCTGATGATATGGTTTCAAAATGCGCATTGCGCGCTGGAATATTGCGGGCTGCCAATTGCCCAAATTGCTGCCGCGCCCGGGCCAACTCAAACACTGCGCGAATGACCGCCGGCACCAGGACAAGCACCGCTGGGCGGGGAGGAGATTGCTCAACTGGCATAAATCACCCTATAAACCCATGCTAAGGAGAGGCCAAGGCTGGCCGCTCTGCCAGTAATTTTGAAAAAGACAGGTTTCGCGCGTCCAAATGCAGCCCGATCACATAACTGCGCGGCTTTCTGACCCCGTCTATCTTGACCGGCATTTGATTGCGGTTGCGGTATTGCGCGGCTTTCAAGCAGCGCCTTGGTATGACTCGCACTTCCTGCGCTATTTTGCGGCCGCTAAAGCCTATTTAAAGGAGGCTGCGCCGCAGGAATTGGAGCGGTTTACCACTGGCTTTGAACCGCTGCAAAATCCAGCGAGCGAGGCGGGCATCCAGCGGGTGGATAGCCTGTTTCAAGACGAGGCGCACGAGAAGATCCAGCGGTTCATCCACGGGCTTCCAAAAGACCAGCTCGAACGGCATGAAGAGGCGCAATTTGGCCGGCGTATTTTGCACGACCACCAATTTGTCACCCAGCTGCAAAAGGCATTATTGCCGTCCATCAGCAGGCTGGCCGGACAGGATTTGGAGCCGGGCTACAATTTCCTCAGCCTTTATGGCGAGAATGGCGTGTGCGCACCCCATATGGACGAGCCGATTTCGATGTATACACTCGACTATTGCATCGACAGCAATTTGCGCTGGCCGATCCATTTCAGTCGCCGTGTTCAATGGCCGGATGCAGCCGAGATGCGCAATTGGCGGCCTGACGATATTACCGGTGATCCAGCGCTTGAATTTGTGCCGCATATGCTTGAGCCGAAACAAGCGATCTTGTTCAATGGCAGCGCCCATTGGCACTATAGAGACCCCATTCCGGCGGGCGGTTACAGCCATCTATTGTTCTTCCATTTCCACCCCAAAGGTGCAGGCAAGCTCGTTCGTCCGCCCTTGTGGCATTATCATTTCGGCATGCCTGTATTGCAGCCTTTGTGTGATCTGTTTGAAGACTATTACCCGCCGCTTGGCGCGCATGATCAGGGTCCCTAATGAGCGGCATTGCCGCCCATATTGCCTTTGATAGTCTGCGCAGCGCAGATCAAGCAATTGCGGCTTTGGCTGGCGGGATAGAGCATCGCGGCGTGCATCAACCCCATATTGAGAAGAACGGGCCCGCGGCACTGATCCAGGCAAGCAGCGCGGGATGCGCGCGGCCTTTTGTGGATACCGAGGCGGGCCAAACGCTAGTCTTTGATGGCTATATCGCCAATCAGCGGCAATTGCAGCGCGATTTGAGCAGCGGCGGCTGTGATGCGCAGCTCGTCTTGGCGGCATATCAAAAATGGGGCGCAAAATGCCCGCAACATCTCGATGGTGAATTTGCTTTTGTCATTTGGGATGCAAAGCGCATGCAGTGCCTTGCCGCGCGCGATCATCACGGGCTAAGGCCGCTATTCTACCATTTCGCCGATGGTTGCCTGACGCTGGCGTCGGAACTGGGCGCGATTTTGCGTTCTTTGCCCAAGCGCCCTGCGCTCAACCGCGGGTTTTTGGCAGAGATTGCAGCGGCCGAGCATTATTCGCGGGCTGAGACCGTCTAT